>JAZOSP010000108.1:0-37704 GCA_045657165.1 Eubacteriales bacterium | reverse complement strand
TAATAGGCTCGTCGCCGTTCTTCCCGAATACTGCGGGGCTACCTTCACACGCTCTGCCGAGGGGCTTACACCTGCCGCCCCCTCTCTTGCCGTACAAAAGCGCGCTACTCCTCCCCGAGAAAGTAGTCTAACGGATATATTCTAACACACAAAGACGTTTTTGTCAATCATTATTTTTACCGCACGCACGATATTTTTTTAACAAAAAATATTTTATGGAAAGGTGTTGATTTATCTGGGAAAATATGCTATCATTAATAAGGTTAGGTAGAGAAACCCAAAAAAGGAGGGATTACCATAATAAATTTACAGCTTATACGCGAAAACGGCGACGTTAAGTTCAAGGCACACGGCTATGAGATTGACGAGCGTTTTCACGGCGAATACGAGGCGGGCGACAAATTCCGACTCGAGCTTTGCGATACAAAGTTTGTAAAGCTCAGACTTGACGAAACTATGGCAGAGTCGATAGTGTACGTGCCCGACGGAATTTTTGAGTTCGCCGTACCTATGGGATACGAGCGCTCGGCATGCTATGGCAAGGTGGCGTTCGGCGGTGATGACCACAGAATAACAGTCAGTGAGCCCGACGAGGCGGAGATATACAGCGAGAGGCTGATATCACTGAACTCGCACGACAGACACAACGTACCGAAATATTTCCCCCACGCGGTAGCTAATTTCGTTACCCGTGAGGACCCCTGCTTCTTCGAGCGTAACGCGATAGACGGCGTTATCGACAACTCGAACCACGGCAGCTTCCCATATCATTCGTGGGGTGGCGGTCTCAGGGAGGACCTTGAGTTTGAGGTACACTTCGGTATGGAGGTCGAGGTATCTAAGGTAGTGCTCTTCCTGCGTGCTGATTTCCCGCACGATACGTATTGGAAGGAAGCGGAGCTTGAGTTCTCCGACGGCAGTCTTGTTCACTGCGACCTCAAGGGAGTTGCAGAGGGACAGGTAGTGGAGTTCGAGCCTAAGACGACCGAGTTCGTAAAGCTCACGGGTCTTAAGCAGCAGAGGCTCGAGGACGGCTCATTGTCCTTTGCGGCACTTACACAGATAGAAATTTATGGAAAATATATTAAAGAGGAGATTGAAGGAATGGAAGTAAGAGACGCGTCAAACGCAAAAGACGTCAAGTATTATACTACTGACAGACTGAGAGAGGAGTTCCATATAGCGAACCTCTTCACTAAGGATAATATCAGAATGGTGTATAGCCACACCGACAGAATTATAGTTATCGGTATGAAGCCCGTTAAGCTTCCGCTTAAGCTTGAGGCAGGCAAGGAGCTCGCAGCAGAGTACTTCCTTGAGCGCCGCGAGCTTGGCTGTATCAATATCGGCGGCCCCGGTGTTATCACCGTTGACGGCGAGGTATACGAGATGAATCCCCGCGACGGAATCTACGTAGGTAAGGGTCACCGCGACCTCGTGTTCAAGAGCCTTGACGAGGAGAATCCTGCAAAGTTCTATATCACCTCCTGCCCCGCGCACACCGAGTATCCTACCGTTAAGATTGACATTACCAAGGCTCGTAAGGTACCCTGCGGCTCTACCGAGGACTGCAACAAGAGAGTTATCAATCAGTACATACACCCCGAGGTTATGAAGTCCTGCCAGCTTGCTATGGGTCTTACCGAGCTTGAGGTAGGCTCTAACTGGAACACCATGCCCTGCCACACCCACGACAGACGTATGGAGGTTTACCTCTATCTCGACATGGGGCCGAACGACGCGGTATTCCATATGATGGGAGAGGCCAAGGAGACCCGTCATATCGTTATGCACAACGAGGAGGCGGTTATCTCTCCCTCTTGGTCTATCCACTCAGGTGTCGGCACAAAGAACTACTCGTTCATCTGGGCTATGTGCGGTGAGAACCAGGAGTTCACCGATATGGACCACATTGAAACCAAAGAGCTTAGATAATTAATTTGATGACATAAGGAGAAAACAAAATGGCAAATACTCAGAATTTCAGCCTTGAGGGCAAGGTAGCTCTCGTTACCGGTGCTTCATACGGCATAGGCTACGCTATTGCAAAGGCGCTTGCGGGTGCAGGTGCGAAAATCGTTTTTAACGATATCAAGCAGGAGTTTGTTGACAGAGGTCTTGCTTCGTATGCGGCAGACGGAATTGACGCTACCGGCTACGTTTGCGACGTTACCGACGAGGACGCGGTACAGGCTATGATTAAGACCATCGAAAAGGAAATCGGCAACGTTGATATTCTCGTAAACAACGCGGGTATTATCAAGAGAATTCCTATGCACGAGATGGCAGCATCCGAGTTCAGACAGGTTATCGACGTTGACCTCAACGCTCCCTTCATCGTATCGAAGGCAGTTCTTCCTACCATGATGAAGATGGGTCACGGTAAGATTATCAACATCTGCTCTATGATGAGTGAGTTCGGCCGCGAGACCGTTTCCGCATACGCTTCGGCAAAGGGCGGTCTTAAAATGCTTACGAGAAACATCGCCTCCGAGTACGGTCAGTACAACATTCAGTGCAACGGTATCGGCCCCGGCTATATCGCTACTCCTCAGACAGCTCCCCTTCGCGAGAGACAGGCTGACGGCTCGAAGCACCCATTCGACCAGTTCATCACCGACACCAAGACCCCCGCAGGCAGATGGGGCGACCCCGGGGACCTTGGCGGCACTGCCGTATTCCTTGCTTCTAAGGCGTCCGACTTCGTTAACGGTCAGGTAATCTACGTTGACGGCGGGATTCAGGCATATTTCGGTAAATTCCCCGGCTAATAAGGAGATAAGTAATGAAAAATTATAAGCAGCTTCTTGAAGAAAATAAGGCGTGGGCAGAGGAGGTCTTTAAGAAGATTGACGCGAAGATGTCCGAGGTAACTATTCGCTCGCGCAACAAGGTGCCCGACGGCGTTGACAAGGACGGCTTCCACGTTGAAAAGCCTCTTTATTGGTGGACGAACGGCTTCTGGGGCGGTCTTAACTGGCTTCTTTACAATAAGACGAAGAATGAAAATTATAAGCTCACCGCACAGGCTAATGAGAAGAAGATGGACGGCGCGTTTAAGGATTTTCATCAGTTGCACCATGATGTTGGCTTTATGTGGCACATTCTCTCCGGTGCAAGCTATCGCTTGACAGGCGACGAGTCGTCGAAGCTTCGTAACCTCTACTGTGCTTCGGTTCTTGCCTCGAGATTCGTTCTTGACGGCGGCTACATTGTCTCGTGGAACGGCAAGGGCTGCCAGAACTGGACTATCGTTGACTGCCTTATGAACCTTGCGCAGCTTTACTGGGCTTCCGAGGAGATTGGTGACGACAGATTCAAGAGAATCGCTATGGCTCACGCCGATATGACTCTTATGGACCACCTTCGCCCCGACGGCTCCATCGCTCACATCGTTGAGCACGACAGAGAGACCGGTGAGGTTGTTAAGACCTACGGCGGTCAGGGCTTTGCTGAGGGCTCGTCTTGGGCAAGAGGTCAGGCTTGGGGCGTATACGGCTTCGTTATCTCTTATCTTTATACTAAGGAAGAAAGATATCTCGACGCCGCAAAGCAGGTCGCTAACTACTTTATCGCGAACTGCTGTGACGATTGGCTCCCGAGAGTTGACTTCCGTGCTCCCTCGGAGCCCGTTTACTACGATTCAACCTCCGGCGCGGCTGCCGCTTGCGGTATGATTGAGCTTGCAAAGCTTCTCCCCGAGAACGAGGGCGGTGTTTATATGCATGGCGCTATCAATCTTCTTAAGGCTCTTGAGAAGAACTTCTGCGACTTCGACCCCGCGAACGACCACATGCTCGGCTACGGTACGGTTCGTTATCCCGTTGACTCAACTCCCGAGGAGGCAGGCGTTCACATCAGTATAATCTACGGTGACTTCTTCTACACCGAGGCAATTCTCAAGCTACTCGGCTCGGAATTCAATCCGTGGTAAGATAGCGTAAGAGCGACACCGTGAGGTGTCGCTTTTGCGTTTTGTTCGGTTTAAGGTGTTTGATAGCATTTTTTAGTATATCACACCAAAGATATTGATTTTTTCTGTCGTGGGGTTTAGTATTTTTATACCCTAAAAAAAGAGGACTTTATATGGAAAAAACACTTGAAGGGCTCATGAAAAATTCACCCCTTCCAAAGAATACTGCCGCCGTGGCAGAGAGGCTCTCTGCCGAGGGAGAAGAGCTGCTTTTTGCAATAGTAGGTGAGCTTTCCTTAGGGGCCGGCTACGGTGAGTCAGCGCTGCTTTTCGCCAAAGAATATTTTCTCGTTTGCGACGGCGAGAATACGAAAAAGTATTTTTACCGTGATATGATAGGTGTAAGGGCAAAGCGTATGTACGGCAGTGCCGCACTTTCATACCTCGACTCAGAGGGAAAAAGGGAAATTTTCTTCAGATACACCTACGGTATTTCCTCACTTTGCGACGCTGCCGTGCGCTTTATAACGCATATGCGTGACGGCGGCGAGCTTGAAGCAGGGCTTTCGGTCATAGAGGTCGCCTTTATGCGCGTGCTTTCGGTTTGTCCGAGGTGCGGCAGAACGCTGCTTTATCCCGGCGCCGAGTGCATAATGTGTCGCTCGAAGCTGAAGATAGCCAAGAGCTTTTTCGGCTATATGCGCCCCTATCTCGGTCTTATAATATTCTGTATATGTCTTTCGCTTCTCACCACGGCAATGGCGCTCGTACCGCCCGCTATCACGGGCTATATAGTTGACGTCGTGTTTCCCGGTGGCAAGGGTGAGTCGGGTGTGTATATACTTAACGCCGTAAAGGAGCTCTTTAATTTTGATTCTTCGGGAACTCTTTTGCTGATGATAATATTGCTCCTTTCGGCGTACGTGCTTCAGTACGGTGTCGGTATTGTGCGCGCAAATCTGTTTCGTCAGGTCGGTAACCGTTCAATCACGGCTATGCGAAACGACATATACCGCAAGGCGCAGTACCTGCCTATGAGCTTTTATGACAAGACCTCGACGGGTGCCGTTATAAGCCGAATCGCCTCTGACGCCTCGAATCTTCAGTCCTTTATGCTACGCATAACCCAAGAGGCGGTGGTGCATATATTCTCGCTTCTCGGAATAACCATCATAATGCTCACGCTTAACCCATATCTAACTCTGTTTTCCTTGATACCCGTCGTGTTTATCGTTATCGCAACGCGTATCTTCTCTAAAAAGGTCAGACCTCTTTACCGCAGAATATGGCGCAGATGGTCGGCGGTATTCTCTCACCTTTCGGACTCCATTCCGTCGATAAAGATTGTCAAGTCCTTTACGGGTGAGAAGCGCTCAACCGAGAAATTTGAAAAGGGAAATGCTGCGTGGTTGGATATGGACAGGCGTATAGGTAAGTTCACAACGGCGTTTCCGCAGGTGATATCCTTCCTTGTGACCTGCGGGTCGCTCATAATTTGGGCGGTCGGCGGCGCGAGAGTGATTGCCGGCGAGCCCGGTTATTCGGCAGGACTTATAGTCAGCTTTATCTCATACGCCTCTATGTTCTATGCTCCAGTAACCTTCTTTGCTAACCTCTCCGATTCTTATCAGAGCGCTCTTGCCTCTACGGAGAAGATACTCGATATCCTCGAGGCAAAGCCCGAGACTGAGGCAGAAAACGCGACACGGGTCGATAGAATCAAGGGAAAAATTGAGTTTTCCCACGTCACCTTCTCCTTTGACAAGACGAAAAAGGTGCTTGACGACGTGAGCTTTACCATAAACCCCGGCGAGGTCGTCGGAATCGTCGGGACGACCGGCTCCGGTAAATCGACGCTCGTAAATCTTCTTTTGCGCTTCTATGACGGGTACTCGGGTGATATTTTAGTTGATGGCGAGGACATAAAGAATCTTGAGCTCTCATCGTACAGAGGGAATATCGGCTACGTTCAGCAGGAGCCGCAGATGTTCAGCGACACGATATACAACAATATAGCCTACAGTAAGCCCGAAGCTACGGTTGACGAGGTTATCGAGGCTGCAACAGTTGCAAACGCACACGGCTTTATAGCAAGACAGCCCGACGGCTACGACACCATGCTCGGCGAGCGCGGTGTTGGAATCTCGGGCGGAGAAAAGCAGCGCATCTCGATTGCGCGCGCGGTTCTCGTCAATCCCTCAATGCTTGTATTTGATGAGGCGACGGCGTCTGTCGACTCGGAAACCGAGCACCTTATACAAGAGGCAATAGACCGCCTGATAGCAGGCAGAACCACGATTATGATAGCGCACAGGCTATCGACTCTCAAGCGCGCTAACAGAATTATCGTCGTTGATAACGGAAAAATCATCGAGAACGGCACTCCCGAGGAGCTTATCGCAAGGCGGGGCAAATACTATAAGCTCGTCGAGATTCAGTCTATGTCGCAGAATATAGAAAAAATCAGAAGGGAGGAGAGGCTCTGATGGCAAGAATTTATTTAGGAGAGGGCGACAGCGTTCTGCGCGCGGAAAATAACCTCGTAGATATAAGGCTTGCGGGCGGTGAGCTTCTTTCGAACCTCGAGTCGAGGCGGCTCTTTCCTGTAAGCTCGGCTTGGAGCTACGTAAGCTTCCTTGATGAGTCGGGCGAGGAGATTGCAATTCTTCGCGATATGAGCGAGCTGCCGCACGAGTCGCAAGCGGTACTGAAGGCGAGCCTTGACGAATACTATTTTGTGCCTACTATAAATAGGATTATATCAAAATCGGACAAGTACGGCACACTGCGCTTTACTGTTGAAACCGACCGAGGCGTCGTTTCCTTTGATATCAAAAACCGAAATCAAGATATAAGGCTTTCCGATGACGGCAGAGTGAGGATAAGAGACTCGCACGATAACAGATACGTCATAAGTGATTACAGACAGCTTGACGCCTATAGCAAAGCTCTTATCGTGATAGACCTATAAAAATCAGAGGTTTTGCAAACCATGGTTTGCAAAACCTCTGATTTTACATTACAGAGCTTTGGAAAGCGACAGCCTTCCCTATGATTTTTATTTCGTTTAGCTCATCATTTACGTATACGAGAGGCGCGTATTTCGGATTTTCGGGAGAGAGGATAAGCTTGCCCTCATCGGGATAGAAGTAAACGCGCTTGAGGGTTGCCTCGTCGTTGATTATTACCGCGGCAATCTCACCGTTGTCAACAGAGCTTTGCGAGCGAATGAAAACTATATCGCCGTCAAAAATGCGTGCGCCCGTCATAGAGTCGCCAACAGCCCGAAGACAGAAGTCAGCGTCAAGGTTTCTACCCGCGGCGGCGAAGCTTTCGTGCTCCTCCTCGGCATAAATCGGCTTGCCGCAGGCAATGCTTCCGAGTATTGGAAGACTTTTCGTTGAAATAGGCATAATATTT
Source organism: Eubacteriales bacterium (assembly GCA_045657165.1). GTDB lineage: Bacteria > Bacillota > Clostridia > Oscillospirales > CAG-272 > UBA1740. The sequence continues at coordinate 30,371 of JAZOSP010000108.1, read as the reverse complement.
TCATATCTGCCGAGCATATCACCGCCTTCCCAGCCCATAAGCACGGCAGGAGTAGTTCCGAGAGCCTCGGCAAGACTCACCACCTTCTCGGGGGGAATGTTCGATATAACACCGTTTTCATAGCGGTGTATGGTTTGACGGCTGGTACCTATTCTCTCAGCCAGCTCCTCGAGCGTCATTCTGCGCTCACGACGAAGCTCCTTCAGCTTGTTCGGCAGCATAATTTCACCTAACCTTCCATTAATTAATATAAAGGGAACAGTAACGGGGCTATTTATAGAGTCACCTACATTGTAACATCTTGTCACTTGAAATGCAATAGTTTTTTGAAAAAAAGTTAAAAAAGTTTCAAAAATCACTTGACAAGTGACGTTTTCTCTGCTATAATTGTCACATGACAGGTTACAAGCGGCCGCAAAATAACCCTACAAGTTACAGAAAGGAGGAAAAGCCCTATGTTTGTCAGCACGAATTTGCGCGAGGGCATGCCGTCGCGCCTCTACCGCTCGCCCGAGGAGATACGCAGAGATATTTCGGACATAAGAAAGAGGATGAGCAATATTGATTCAATGCTTTCTGTCCACAACGTTCTCATTAGTCTTATCGGCGAATGTAACGGACAGGAGCTTACGAAGAAGGTGCCCGAGCTTGAGGCGGCGATAGAGGACGCGGACAAATCACTTCGCCTGCTTTTGCGCTTTGGCGAGGCTCTTTCTGAGCTCGGGCGCGAGCTTGACGAATCGGTATGGATACTCGGAAAATAAAGGATACGCTGGACTCACTCATAGTTGCGCTGTGCGCCGACTACCCGCGTCGCGCCGAGCGAATACGCGAGGGCTCGCTCCCTCACGCCACCGAAATGGAGTATAAATATCTCAATTACAAGATTTATGACGCGGCGGCAGAGGTTGTAGGCGAGCGGCTTGCGGAGATATACGTCTTGGAGATAGGCGAGCGCACAGGGTATGCTGCCTCAAGGATAGACTCGGTCTCGGAGAGCACCTATAAAATCGCAAAGAACCGAATAAAAGGCGGTATCGCGCGAAAGCTTCACCTTTGCACCTGACTATTATTTTTTCGCTCGCCCACAAGCGACAAGATTCACGGCTTTTGTGTGTTAGAATACTTTAGGATAAAGTAATTTCTCGAAAGGTATGGACGTAAAAATGACGGAGGAAGTAGTTTTTTCGGAGCGTGACGGCGTGCTCGTTGCGGCACTGCGGTGCGAGCTTGACCATCACACGGCAAAGCGAGTACGCGAGCTTATCGACAGGGAGCTCTTTAGAATGAAGCCCGAGTGCCTCGTGCTTGATTTCTCGGAAGTGAGCTTTATGGATAGCTCGGGTGTCGGGCTGATTCTCGGCAGGGTTGAGTCCGCCGGTGCAAACGGCGCTTCGGTCAGGCTCTCGGGACTTTCTGCGAGTCTTATGAAGCTTGTCAGGCTCTCGGGTATTGAGAGAATAAAGAATCTGACTATTTCAAAATAATCCTAACGTGAGGACCTTAAAATGAAAAGAATTATAAATGAAATGAAGCTGCGTCTGCCTGCGATAAGCGTAAACGAGGCGGTCGCGCGCTCGGTGGTGTCGGTTTTCTCTGCCGAGCTTAATCCGACAACCGCGGAGCTTGGAGATTTGCGCTGTGCGGTCAGCGAGGCGGTCACAAACTGCATAGTTCACGCATACAAGGACCTCCCCGAGGGCGAGGTAGGCTATATTTACATATCCGTGAGGCTCTATGACACCAGAGAAATATCGGTTGAAATATCCGATAATGGCTGCGGTATCGAGGACGTCGAGAGGGCTCGTATGCCGTCGTATACCACGGGAGAGTCGGGCGAGAGATGCGGTATGGGCTTCCTCGTTATGGAGAGCTTTACCGACTTTTTGTCGGTTAAGTCGCGCGTTGGCCGCGGAACTACGGTTCTGATGAGGAAAATCCTCGGCCCTTGACCGGGAGTGAAAAATGAAAAAGAAAGCGGAAAAGAAAAGTCCTTATGACGAAAATCTGAGACTGCTCTCGGAGTACCGGGCAGGGAATGAGGAGGCAGGCGAGAGGCTCGCCGTCCTGAACGCCCCGCTCGTTTACAGCATAGCAGGCAGATTTGCCTCAAGGGGGGCTGATATCTCCGACCTTATAGAGTCGGGGAACATCGGCCTTGTCAAGGCAATGAAAACCTTTGACTTTTCAAGGGAGTGTGCCTTTTCGACCTATGCCGTGCCACTGATTTTCGGAGAGATACGGAGATTTTTGCGTGACGACGGAATCATAAAGGTTTCAAGAGAGGAAAAAAGACTCTCGGCAATTCTGAGTCAGGAGCGCGAGAGGCGCTTATCGGTTGGAGAGAGTGCGGATATTGCCTCTATTGCCGCCGCCGTTGGTGTATCGGTTCAGGACGCCGCCTCGGCACTTTTTGCCGCCTCACCCGTGCGCTCGCTCGACGAGCGTGCCTTTGACGACGACGATTCGACCACCCTCGGCAGTATTATCTGCGACGAGGAGGCGGAGGGGCGCGAATTCGATAAGCTGGCTTTGCGCGCGGCAATTGAGAGGCTCACGGAGCCGCAAAGAAGGCTTATAATTTTGCGCTATTTTCGCGATTTTTCTCAAACCGAGACCGCAAAAATCCTCGGGCTTACGCAGGTTAAGGTGTCACGAGAGGAGAAGAAAATAGTTGAGATTCTTCGCGCTGAGCTTGCATAACGTGCGGCCACGCGTGTGCGCGCAATAAAATGGGCTTCTAAATGTTAACAAATTGTGAAAAAACAGGAAAACTATTGATTTTTTAAGTACGGTAGTATAGAATATATGCTGTGAGTGTTAGCACTCGAGTCAAAAGAGTGCTAAAAACTATAATCTACGGAGGAAAACCAAATGAAACTCAGACCTTTACTCGATAAGGTAGTATTAAAGCAGGTGGAAGCTGTTGAAACCACCAAGGCGGGAATAATTCTTCCCGGCTCTGCACAGGAAAAGCCCGAGGTGGCAGAAATTGTAGCAGTCGGTCCCGGCGGTCTCGTTGACGGCAAGGAGGTCGTAATGACACTCAAGGTCGGCGACAAGGTTATCACCGGCAAATACAGCGGCACGCAGGTTAAGCTTGACGGCGTGGAGTACACGATAGTTCGTCAGTCAGACGTGCTTGCAATTATAGAATAATCATATAGAGAGGTATATAAAATGTCTAAAGAAATACTTTACGGTATGGACGCGAGAGCCGCGCTTCTTCGCGGTGTAGATAAGCTTGCCGATACCGTTAAAATCACACTTGGCCCGAAGGGCAGAAACGTAGTGCTCGAGAAGAAGTTCGGTGCACCCCTTATTACGAACGACGGCGTAACTATTGCAAAGGAAATCGAGCTTGAGTGCGCTGCTGAAAACATGGGCGCGCAGCTCGTGCGTGAGGTTGCGACCAAGACCAACGACGCAGCAGGTGACGGTACGACCACAGCAACGCTTCTTGCACAGGCGCTTATCCACGAGGGTATGAAGAACGTTACCGCGGGCGCAAATCCCATGGTGCTTCGCAAGGGTATCTTCAAGGCGGTAGACGCTGCCATCGAAGAGCTTAAGAAGCAGTCGAAGAAGGTTTCCGGCACCGAGGATATCGCAAGAGTCGGCGCGGTCTCGGCAAGTGACGAGGCTATTGGCCGTCTTATTGCCGACGCTATGGAGAAGGTAACCTCCGACGGCGTTATCACCGTTGAGGAGTCGAAGAGCGCCGAGACCTACAGCGAGGTTGTAGAGGGTATGCAGTTTGACCGCGGCTATCCCTCGCCCTACATGGCAACCGACACCGATAAGATGGAGGCTGCACTTGACGACTGCCTTATCCTTATCACCGATAAGAAGATTTCGAACATTCAGGATATTCTTCCTCTGCTTGAGCAGATTGTTCAGTCCGGAAAGAAGCTCCTTATTATCGCAGAGGACGTTGAGGGCGAGGCTCTTACGACCCTCGTGCTCAACAAGCTTCGCGGCACCTTTACCGTCGTTGCGGTTAAGGCACCCGGCTTCGGTGACAGGCGCAAGGAAATGCTACGCGATATCGCAACCCTCACGGGCGGCGAGGTTATCACCGACGAGCTTGGCCTTGACCTTAAGGAGACCTCGCTCGGTCAGCTTGGCCGTGCAAGACAGGTTAAGGTAAACAAGGAAAACACCATCATCGTTGGCGGTGCAGGCGACAAGCAGGCAATTGCCGACAGAGTAAATCAGATAAAGATAGCTCTTGAGAACACTACCTCGGAGTTTGATAAGGAAAAGCTTATGGAGCGCCTTGCAAAGCTCGCAGGCGGCGTTGCCGTTATCAAGGTCGGCGCGGCAACCGAGGTTGAGATGAAGGAAAAGAAGCTTCGCATTGAGGACGCCCTCAACGCTACGAAGGCTGCAGTTGAGGAGGGGATCGTCGCAGGCGGCGGTACGGCTCTCGTAAACGTTATCGACGCGGTTGAGACTGTCGTTGCAAGCCTTGACGGCGACGAGAAAACCGGTGCGCAGATAGTCGCAAAGGCTCTTACAGCTCCCATGAAGCAGATTGCGGAGAACGCGGGACTTGACGGCGCAGTAATCATTTCGAAGATTCGTGAGTCGGGCAAGGTTGGCTACGGCTTCGACGCATATAACGAGACCTACTGCGATATGCTCGAGTGCGGTATCGTTGACCCCGCGAAGGTTACGAGGTCTGCGCTTCAGAACGCGGCGTCTATTGCTTCCACCGTTCTTACCACCGAGGCTGTCGTTTCGGATAAGAAAGAGGAAAAGCCTCAGATGCCCGCAGCACCCGACATGGGCGGAATGTATTAATTAAAAAACAAAAAGGCGGTTTTGTAAACAATTAGTTGCAAAACCGCCAAAATTATCAAAAATTGAGACTTTTATATGAAACTAAATCATAAGAACACAATGGTCGCTTGCTTTACGGGATGTGTTTGTCAGGCAATTATAGTAAACTTTCCGCCGCTTTTATTTTTGACCTTCTCGGTAGCCTATGGGATATCTACCGAGCAGCTTTCGGCGATTATCTTAACAAATTTCGGAATGCAGCTTGTGACTGACCTCTTAGCATCAAAATATGCCGACAGTATAGGGTATCGCACCTGCCTTGTGACAGCGCACCTGCTTGCGGCAACGGGACTTGTACTTCTCACCTTTTTGCCGGATGTGATGGACGGCTTTTTCGGTCTTGTCGTCGCTAGTGCCGTCTATGGTGTAGGCGGTGGACTTCTCGAGGCGCTTGTCAGTCCGGTTCTCGAGAGTTGTCCTGCGGAGAACCGGTCGGGAATTATGAGTATAATGCACTCCTTTTATTGCTGGGGTGTGGTATTTTCGGTGCTTGTCAGCACTGTCTTTTTCGTCTTTTGCGGTATAGATAGCTGGAGAGCTATAACTCTTGTTTGGGCGGCGATTCCGCTCTTTAATGCTGCGGCATTCCTTTTTGTTCCCATAAACCGCGAGAAGGAAGAGATGGGAGAGAGTGGCAACACTTTTGTAAGAAGCCCTGTGTTTTTTATCTTTCTTGTCATAATGCTCGCAAGCGGTGCCGCTGAGGTTGCTATTTCCCAGTGGGCGTCGTCATTTGCGGAGGCGGCACTCGGGGTTGAAAAGTCGGTCGGAGATATTATAGGAGTATGTGGCTTTGCCACCACAATGGGTATTGCCCGTGCGCTTTATGGTGCATTCAGTAATAAAATAGCTATTCGCACGGCTCTGCTTTCATCCGGCATGCTTTGCCTTATAGGTTATCTTATCATATCCCTTTCACCAAACTCCATCGTATCGCTCATCGGCTGCGCTCTCACCGGCTTTGCGGTAGGTATTTTGTGGCCCGGCACGCTTTCCTACGCCGGCTCCTGTATTAAAGGCTCTTTAACAAAAGCCTTTGGACTACTCGCATTTGCAGGCGATATTGGTTGCAGCGTGGGTCCGTTTCTTGTCGGTAGCGTCAGCGCCGCCGCAGGAGGCAATATGAAGCTTGGTTTTCTTGCGGCTACGGTATTTTCGGTTATTTTAATCCTTGCACTTGCTTTTTTGAAGCCCTCGAAAAATTGCGGGAAATAATATCAAAAAGCTCCGACGGGTCCAAACTCGTCGGAGCTTTTAATTAAAGAGCGCCGCGCCTTTCGGCGCGACGCCCAAGGGAGAGAGCTTAATCCTTAATGTCCTCTATATCGCCTTTTTTCTTGCCGAATTTCATAAGCGATACAACCACGCCGCCAAGCGCTATGAGAGCAATAACGTTGGGAATAACCATGAGGTTATTAAAGAGGTCGGTGAGTGCCCAGACGAGGTCGTTTTTGAGAAGCGAGCCTGTGAATATAAACGCAACCGCAAGAATGGAATAAACGAGGGTTGCACGCTTGCCAAAAAGGTGTTCGAAATTGACCTTGCCGAAATAATTCCAGCTGATGATGGTAGAGAAGGCGAAGAAGAATAAACAAACAGCAACGAAAATGCTACCGATAATACTGCCCGCGGTATCGCCAAAGATCTTTGCAAAGGTCTCGGAGAATGCAAGCTGAGTCATATTTGCGCTGGAAAATCCGCTGCTTGAGTCTGCGAGTGCTGCGTAGTTTTCGGGAGTTACCGTGCCGTTACAGTAGAGAGTGGAGATGACCACGAGGGCTGTCATCGTGAGAACGATGAAGGTGTCGATGAACACGCCTATCATAGCCGTTGTGCCCTGCTCGTGAGGGGTCTTGACATTTGCAAGCGCGTGCGCGTGAGGCGTCGAGCCCATACCTGCCTCGTTTGAGAAAAGACCGCGCTTTGCACCTTGGCTTATAGCCTTGGAAATTGCAGCACCCACACCGCCGCCGATGAACGCCTCGGGCACGAAGGCGTATTTGAATATCATACCAAAGGCTGAAGGAAGGCTCGTGATATTAATGCACAGCACGAAAAGTCCGCCCACTAAGTATACGAGCGCCATAATAGGTACGAGCTTTTCGTTCACAGAGGCGAGCCTCTGCGTTCCGCCGATAAGTATAAGAGCTGCAAGGGTGGTGACTACGGCACCCGCAATAATCATAATCCAATTAAATTCGGTACCGAAAAGACTGAACGACGCGTCAACGCCGAGCTGGTCGAAAACGCCCTTGAAATTCGTTGCGACAGAGTTGGACTGTACCATAGCTCCCATAAATCCGAGAGCAAGCGTAGCGGCAAGCGCAAAGAAGATAGCGAGGAATTTGCCGAATTTTCCCTTGAATACCGACCTTATGTAGTACACCGGTCCGCCCATAACAGAGCCGTCCTCGTTTGTAACCTTGGTTTTCTGTGCCAAAACAGCCTCTGCATAAATCGTGGACATACCGAGGAATGCGATTATCCACATCCAAAAGATAGCACCGGGACCTCCGATGAATATAGCGCCGCAGGCACCTACGATGTTACCCGTGCCAACCTGAGCCGCTATTGCGGTAGCCAGCGCTTGGAACGAGGAAATTCCACCATCCTGCTTACCGCCTCTCAGCTTGATTTTTCCGAAAACGTTCTTCATTCCCTCGCCGAAGCATCGAAGCTGAACGAAGCGCGTCCTGACGGTAAAGTAAATTCCCACACCTACGAGAAGGATGAGAAGGATATAATCTGATAAATAGGAGTTAACGGTATTAACAAGGTTAAGTAAAGCCTCCATTTAACGTTTCCTTTCTCAATAAATGAAAAAGTCACCGACAGTATCGGTGGCTCAGGGAAAAGATATGAAAGCGAGCAAAAGCTGCAAAAGAGTGGCAGCTCGTTCTCTGTCCTCTTGCCTGAGAGATTCAGCAGCAAGGCTGCTTTGCACCTTCGGCACCCACTTAAGGGATTCTCCAGAGCTCCTCAGCAACGCGGTTGGGAAAGCAAACCTTCCGTTCCGAGTGCTTCAACGGTAACTGATAAGAATATTTTATCATAGCACCCTCACAAAATCAATATGAATTTTACACAAATATAAAATTTTTCACCGGGGCTTTATTATGCAAGTTTTCATGCAAAAAAGACACGGCTCGCATTTTTTCGCAACCGTATTTCCGACTGTTTTGCTTTTTACACCGTTCGCCTTTTCAAAAAAGCGGAAAATCGCGATAAATAAAAACTGCCTTGTGACCGTTAAAGGTCACAAGGCAGAGCCTTTTTTAATTCTTTTTCTCTTCAAGCGAGCGCTTTTCCTCAAGCTTTTTCATATGCTCGTGCCTTGCACTCGTCTTGCCCTCGGGCTTAATGTCGCCTGCGCGCAAAAGCGCCATTTTAGTGAGCGACGGACCTACAAGCTCGTAAACAAGTACGGCGAAGAGCGTGATGTTTGCAACTATCAAGCCTATCTCGCCAAGCTCCTCTGCCTTAAGCGCCATACCGAGCGCAACTCCCGCCTGCGGCAGAAGCGTGATTCCGAGGTGCTTGACGATTTTTTCGTCGCAGCCCGAGATTTTTGCGCTTACGAAAGCGCCCGAATATTTTCCTGCCGAGCGGCTCGCGATATAAACTATGCCTATTATAATTACCGCGCCGCTTGTGAATACCGACAAATCAAGCTCCGCACCGCTTAAGACGAAGAAAAGAACGAATATGGGAGCCGTCCACCTGTCGACTCTTTCCATAAGCTCCTCTGAAAAGTCGCACACGTTGCAAAATACCGTACCGAGCATCATGCAAACGAGAAGCGAGGAGAAGGCAATGTGAATGCCGAATATTTCAAATTTCATCATAGAGAGCGCGATTGTGAGAAGCACGAAGGCAACCGACATCGAAAGTCTCTTTGAGCGCGAGTGGAAAAATCTCTCAAGATAAGTGAAAATAAATCCGCAAGCAGCGCCGAGGATAAGCGAGAGCACCACTTCGAGCAGCGGCTCGACGATTACAGACACGGCGTCGATTCTGCCTGACTGCATAGCCTTTGCGACACCGAATGATACAGCAAAAAGAACGAGTCCCACGGCGTCGTCAAGCGCAACGACGGGTAGGAGAATATCGGTAAGAGGGCCCTTAGCCTTATACTGGCGCACGACCATAAGCGTTGCCGCGGGAGCTGTTGCAGAGGCTATCGCACCGAGCACGATTGCTGCCTCAAGCGAGAGCACCGTAGGCATAGCAAGATGAAGCAAAATGAGCGCCACGTCGACGAGGACTGTGGTAATCACCGCTTGGAAGATACCCACTATTGTTGCCTGCTTGCCTATTTTTTTGAGCTGCGAGAGGCGGAACTCGTTTCCTATTGAGAAGGCGATGAATCCAAGTGCCACGTCGCAGATTATGCCGTAGCTTTTTACGTCTGCGTGCGATATAAAGCCGATACCCGGTGCTCCGATGAGCCCGAGCACGTGAGGGCCGACCAAAATACCAGCTATAATATAAGCTGTAACTGCCGGTAGCTTTGCAAGCTTCGCAAGACGCGAGAGCATAAGCCCGGCGAGCAGAGAAATCGAAAGTGAAAGAAGTGCCTGCATAATAGTGCCTCTCTTCAAAATATTTCTTTCTAACAGCTTATTATTTTAGCACTGCAAGGCGGAGATGTCAATATGTAATTTAGACAAAAATAATCAAAATATTTGCGGTTTATTAAGCAGGTTTTCGACGAGGCGGGAGCAGCGCCGTCAGAGTGCCACGCCGCCTATGTCTAAAACGTTTATTCCGTAGCCGTCGCCGTCCATAATCAGTGAGATTATAAAGGGAACGTTCACTGAAAGACCGACGTTCATAGTACCGTAAATTCGGAACTTCGAGCCGCCCGGCACGCCGTTATAGGGCAGCTCCTCGTAAGAGGTGTATCTTATATTCGTCAGCCCGTCGGAAAAATATCCGCCCACCTTTTCTTCGACCTCGGAAAGATAGGTCTCGACCTTGCTCGCCGTGGTGCTTGTAGACACGTGCATAAGGCGCGCGACCCCCTGATAGTCTGAATCCCGCACAGCATCGAAAAGCTTTCCCATAGTATATTTTGCGTCGTCGAGCGTGATTTTCCTGCCGCAGCCCCAAAGTGAGGGGGAAATAAGTGACACGGCTAGAAATAATATGAGAACCTTTCGTAAAAATCTACCTTTCATTATACGGACTCCTTATGAAAAATGGCACGGAATACCCGTGCCATTTAATTTTACCATAGCAGTGCGCGTTTGTCAATGAGAAAATCAGCTGTTTTGCCGAAGCGCCGCGAGGGCGCACCTTACCGCCTCTTGCGTCGATTCTCTCACACGGGATAGGGGTAAGCGCAGCTCATCTTGTAGTAAGCCCGCCTCTGCGAGTGCAAACTTGACGGGGGCCGGATTCGTTTCTAAAAACAGCGAACGGATAAGAGGCAATAGCGCCTGCTGCTCCTTTAGACTCTGTGAGTGCTGTCCGTCAAAATATTTCTTACACAGTCCGCATACCCTCTCGGGCAAAAGATTTGACACCACGGATATAACCCCGAGTCCGCCGAGGGAGAGCGTCGGATAAATCTGAGAGTCGTTGCCTGCGTATATCCTGAGCTCATCACCGTAGCAGGAGAGCCGGACAAGCCTGTCGAGCGAGTCTGACGCCTCCTTTATCGCGACGATGTTTTCCTCGCGAGCGAGTCTGTCAAGCACCCCGAATCCGAGATTTACTCCCGTTCTTCCGGGTACGTTATAAAGAATAAGCGGCAACGAGGTCGACTCCGCAATTGTCAGGTAATGTCGGGTAATGCCGTCCTCGGTGCCCTTGTTGTAGTAAGGGGTCACGAGCAAAGCACCGTCGCAGCCGAGTTTTTCGGCAAATTTCGTGTGCTTTAGCGCAACACGGGTGTCGTTTGTGCCTGTGCCGAAAATAAGCTTTGCTCTGCCTGCGAGCTTTGCCTTTGAGTAGGTGTACATTTCATAGCGCTCGCTGTCAGAGAGGGTTGCAGCCTCACCCGTCGTGCCGCCGATAACGAGCGCGGATACTCCCGCCTCTGCCTGCATATCTATCAGGTTGCCAAGCGACGCATAGTCAATTTTTCCGTCGCGCATAGGCGTTACGAGGGCGGTTGCCGCACCACAAAAGATTGTTTTCTTTTTCATATCTACAAATTTCTCTCTATGTCTTGAAAAAAACCAAGGTATTGTGTATAATTATTACGGTAGTGTACATTAGTATTTTATGACTTTTGGCTCCGTGCCGTGCGAGGAATAATGGAAAACGAAAAGAAATTTATAGTAAACGAGAGAATAGATACAGACTTAAAGACAAGCGACTTTTATTACGAGCTGCCAGAGGAGCTGATAGCACAGTCACCGAGCCCTGAGCGCGACGGCTGCAGGCTTATGGTGCTTAATAGAGATGATGAGAGCGTTGAGCACCGTATTTTCCGCGATATAACCGAATACCTTCGTCCTGAGGATATGCTCGTCGTAAATTCCTCAAAGGTAATCCCTGCAAGACTGCTTGGCAAGACGATAAAGACGGGCTCGGACATCGAGCTTTTGCTCCTTCGTCAGATAGAGGGAGAACTTTGGGAAACGCTCGTGCGCCCCGGCAAGCGCGCCAAGGTTGGTGCGAGCTTCAGCTTTGGGGGCACGCTTTTTGCCGAGGTTACCGATATCGTAGAGGGCGGCAACCGCATAGTGAGGCTCGAATACGACAGGGCGAAATACGGTAGCATATACGAGGCGTTAGACGCGGTTGGAAATATGCCCCTGCCGCCTTATATAACCAAAAGACTTGAGGATAAAAGCGACTATCAGACGGTTTACGCAAAGGAGGAGGGCTCTGCCGCCGCACCGACGGCAGGACTTCATTTTACCGACAGCCTTATAGAGAGGATAAAGGCTATGGGTGTCGGATACGGTGAGGTGACGCTTCACGTTGGACTCGGCACCTTCAGACCCGTAAAGGTAAGGGACGTCAGGGAACACGAAATGCACGGCGAAATTTTCCACATCTCGCCCGAGGTTGCCGATGAAATTAACCGCCGCAGAGCAAACGGTGGGCGCATAATAGCCGTCGGAACAACCTCGTGTCGCGTGCTGGAGAGCGCCTCAACCGATGACGGTAAGGTGCACCCCGTGTCAGCGGAAACGGGTATTTTTATCTACCCGGGCTACAAATTCAAGGCGACCGACGCCCTCATAACCAACTTCCACCTTCCCGAGAGCACTCTGATAATGTTAGTCAGCGCCCTTGCAGGCAAGGATTTCGTCATGAGCGCGTATAATACAGCCGTGAATGAGAAGTATCGATTCTTCTCCTTCGGTGACGCGATGCTGATTGTATAAATCGTCCAATACTGCGTTAAAGCATCGACTTGTCGCCCTCGACATAGGTAACTATGCCGTCGGGCTTCGCGCTCGCTTTGCCTTGTCTTGAACGATTTCTCCTAATCGGGATATTTGGTGTGAACGTTTGCTATAATCTAACATTCAGAGGTAAAAATGCTATTCGTTTGTCCTAAATGCTTGTCTCCTCTTTGCGAGGACGGCGGGCGTGCTGTGTGCCGTCTTGGTCACTCATACGACCGTGCAAGAGGCGGATATTATAATCTTCTGCTTTCCTCGTCGGCGCACACGCACGGAGATAATAAGGAAATGGTGCTCGCACGCAGGGCGTTTCTCGGTGCAGGGCATTATAGACCGCTTGCCGAGAGGGTTGCGGAGCTCGTGACAGAGAACACTCCGAGCGGCGTGCCCGTGCTTGACGTGGGGCTCGGTGAGGGCTACTACACCGACGTAATTGAGAGGGCGCTTTTTGAGCGCGATGGGGCTACCCGTGTCGCGGGATTTGATATATCAAAGGACGCAGTGAGGGCTGCTGCCTCAAGGAATAAGCGTCTATCGCTTGCGGTTGCCTCGGCATACCGTATGCCTCTATCCGATTCGTCATTTGCGACGGCGGTGAATATGTTCTCGCCGCTTGCACTTTCCGAAACGCGCAGGGTGCTCTCGAGTGGCGGCTGCTTCATTATGGCAATCCCCGGCACCATGCACCTTTACGGACTTAAGTCGGCAATTTATGATAATCCTTACAAAAACGAGGTTTCAGACACATACCTCGAGGGCTTCAGACTCGTGTCAGACGAGTCGCTCTCCTATCCGCTGCTTCTCACGGACAGAGAGGATATTCGCTCATTGTTTATGATGACTCCCTACGCGTACCGCACGGGTGCTATAGAGCGTGAGAGGCTGTTTTCACTCGACGCGCTCGAGGCTATTGCGGATTTCAGAATTTTCGTATATAGAAAGCTTTAATTTTTACCGCCTATGGCAGATGAGGTGAATATGGACCTGACACACGGAAAATATCTTGGCGTTGATTACGGAGATAAGCGCACGGGGCTTGCGGAATGCGACGTCTCGGGGCTTATTGCAAGCGGGATTACGACTATATCCGAGGGCGGAATGAAAAAAACTGCCGAGCGCGTTGCAAAGGAAGCTCGCGAGAGGAGCTGCGTTAGAATAATTATAGGTATGCCAAGGAATATGGACGGCACAGACGGACCCCGCACCGAGGTCGTGCGTGCCTTTGCGGCACTGCTCGGGGAAATAACCGATATTCCGATTGATTTTTACGACGAGCGTATGACTACTATGGAGGCATATCGCTTCCTAGGGGAGACCGGCACCTTTGGCAAGCGCCGCCGCGAGGCAATAGACACGCTATCTGCCGAGATAATTTTACAGAACTATATAGATAAAGAGCGTCTTGACAAGGCGAGAGGTTAAGGCAGTATGACGGACGAAAGAAAAAGAGTTCTCATAATTTACACCGGCGGAACAATCGGCATGAAAAGAACCGAGCACGGCTACGCCCCTACAGTGGGCGCGATATCCGAGGCAACTGGGGTAATATCAGATATGCAAAGGGAGGATTTTCCCACCTGGTCGCTCTATGAGATGAACCCACCGCTTGACTCGTCGGATATGACGGTTAGGGACTGGAACGAGATTGCCTCGGTGATATACGGGCACTATGATAGGTACGACGGCTTTGTCGTTTTGCACGGCACCGATACGATGGCTTATACCGCTTCGGCTCTCTCCTTTATCCTCGGGGGACTCGATAAGCCCGTTGTTCTGACAGGCTCGCAGATTCCTCTCTCAGAGCTTCGCAGCGACGGCAGAGACAATCTCGTTACCTCGGTGCTTATTGCCGCAGACGGCGTCGCGCGGGAGGTATGCCTCTATTTCAGCGGTAAGCTGCTTCGCGGAAACAGGGCAACAAAAATGAGCGCAGACGACCTCGTCGCGTTCGATTCGCCGAATTACCCTCATCTTGCAGAGGTCGGGATTGATATAAGGTATAATTTTTCTGCCCTGTCGGAAAAGCGTGGCAGCGAGCTATCCTACCGACCTATGTCCGACGTGCCGATAGGAGTAATTAAGGTTTTCCCGGGAATACAGTTCGGGCTTTTTGAGAGTATTATGACAGACAAGCTCTCGGGAGTCGTGCTTGAAACCTTCGGGGCGGGCAACATACCCGGCGGTGGCGGCGAGCTTATACCGATTATTCGGCGCGCATTTGCCGAGGGCAGCGTAGTTACGGTGTGCTCGCAGTGCCCTGCGGGCACGGTGTCGCTCGGTGCGTATAAAACGAGCTCGGCGCTTAAGGAGGCGGGGGCTGTCAGCGGTGGTGATATGACTACCGAGGCGGCGGTTGCGAAGCTCTATCACCTTTTCAGCCTTGGGATATCAAAATCCGAAATCAAGCGGAAAATGGAGGAAAATCTTGCAGGTGAGCTGACCGAGATATAAAAGTGGCTGTTAGCGTGTGTCGCTGACAGCCGCTTTTTTTGGAATACGGGAGAGAAGAAGAACATAAAATTCTCTAAAGGGGGTGCGTTATGCGAAAGGTTCTTGCTTTTACAGTATTTTTAGCACTTGCTGCTCTTACGGCGCTCGCGTCCTGCGCTAAGGCGCCCGACCCTGAGAAAATGCTCTCGGAGTTTATAGGTCTTTATTCGGCAAGCGGGGTGATTTACAGCTCCGAGTGTTCGGAGGGCGAGGACGGCTACATAGACGAGGAGCTGTTTCGGAAAATATATATTTTCGAGGGGGAGCTGCCGAGAGATTATGCAATTTTTCTTAATTCTCACACCGATTACGGTGCCGAGTGCGGAGTTTTCGTTTGTGACGGTGCCGAGGAGCGCGACAGGGTGCTCGATATGTGCTCGGAGCGCATAAGACTGCTTGGGCGCGGGAGCGAGGCGGTGTTTATAAGCCGCTCGGGAAACGTTGTTTTTTATTCTACAATGCCCGACAGAGCGAGAGCAGAGGAGATATGGTATAAAATAATACGCGCCCACACTTGACTTTGTGCCGTCTATCAATTATAATATAAGCATATTTACTGAAAGACGGTTTTTGTATGGAAAATAAAGAGATTATACTTTGCAAATTCGGCGAGGTCGTATTAAAGGGAGCAAACCGACAGAATTTTGAGTCGGCTCTCGTCAAGGAGCTGCGCCGTAGGGCAAGCCACTACGGCAATTTTAACATATATTTTAAGCAGAGCACGGTTTATATAGAGCCAAAGGACGAGCTTTGCGATATGGACGGTATGTACGACACCGCAAGGTGCGTCTTCGGTATCGCGGCGGTAGGACGCGCTGCGGCATGCGAGAAGAATATGGAAAGCATTGCCGATTTGGCGAGGCGCTATCTTCCCGACAAGCTCGCGGGAGTGCGCACGTTTAAGGTAGACGCCAAGCGCTCTGACAAAAAGTTCCCCCTCACCTCACCCGAAATTTCGAGAGAGATAGGCGGTGTAATTCTTTCCGCCGTTAAAGGAATAAGAGTTGACGTCAGGAATCCCGACGTCACCGTTACCGTTGAGGTGCGCGACGACCACGCGTATATAAGAGCAGGGCAGGAGGCGGGTGCCGGTGGTCTGCCGCCGCGCTCCGCGGGTCGCGGACTTCTTCTCCTTTCGGGAGGTATAGACTCGCCTGTTGCGGGCTGTATGATGGCAAAGCGCGGTATGGAAATAGAGGCGCTTCATTTTGAATCCTTCCCCTACACCTCTGAGAGAGCGAGAGAGAAGGTTATGCAGCTTGCCGACGAAATGTGTCGCTTTTGCTCGCGTATACACGTGCACGTGATATCGCTTACACACATACAAGAGGAGCTGCGCGATAAGTGCGAGGAGGATTATTTCACAATACTTCTCCGCATATTTATGATGCGCCTTGCCGAGAGGTGCGCGAGGGAATATAATTGCCACGCGCTCGTAACCGGTGAGAGCCTTGGGCAGGTTGCCTCGCAGACGCTCGCGGCCATTGAGGTTACCGATTCTGTGGTGAATATCCCCGTTTTCCGCCCATGCATTGGTCTTGATAAAAACGAGATAGTAATAGAGGCGCGCCGCTACGGCACCTTTGAAACCTCAATTCTTCCGTTTGAGGACTGCTGCACGGTGTTTACGCCAAGACACCCGAAAACCCAGCCGCGAATAGACGACGTCATGCGCGAGCTCGCGAAGGTTGACGCAGAGGCACTGCTTGACGAGGCGTATGCAACCCTCACCACCGAAACGAAGCTTATATACGACGGATACAGATAAAAAAGAGCTGCAAGGTGACCGCCTTGCAGCTCTTTTTCTTAACACGGGTCGGTTATTTTACGGTTTCGAGCTTTATAGTGTTAGTGCTGCCCGGTGCGCCGCCAATCTGACCGCCCGTCATTACCACATTGTCGCCCGATACGAGCTTTTTGACCTCGCGCGCACGCTTAAGGGCGTGGTAAAACATTACCTCCACCGAGTCAAACTCCTCGCTGAGCGCGGGAGTAACACCCCAACTGAGATTGAGCTTGCGCCACGCTCGCTCCTCGGTAGTCATGCCGACGATATCCACGGGACATCTGAAGCGGCTGACCATTCGCGCCGTCTGACCCGTGCGCGAGTTTACTATAATGCACTTTGCGCCGACGTCTATTGCCATAGCGCAGGTGGAGTGTGAAACCGCGTCTGCGTTGCTTCTTATTCTGAACTCGGTCGTGCGGAACCATTCCTTGTAGTCAATGCTCCGTTCGGTGAATTCGGCAATCTCCGCCATATTGCGTACCGCCTCTACGGGATATTTGCCCGCTGCCGTCTCGCCAGAGAGCATAACCGCAGAGGAGCCGTCGTAAACGGCGTTAGCAACGTCGGAAATTTCCGCACGGGTCGGCCTTGGGCTATGAATCATAGATTCAAGCATTTCGGTAGCGGTGATTACGCGCTTGCCGAGAAGGCGGCATTTTTTTATGAGATATTTCTGTACCGAAGGCACCTCAACAAAGGGGATTTCTACTCCGAGGTCGCCTCTCGCTACCATTATTCCGTCAGCAACCTTACATATCTCGTCAATATTCTCGACGCCCGCGCGGTTTTCTATTTTAGCGATTATGTCGATATCAGAGCCGCCGTTTTTGTCAAGAAAATCGCGCACGGCTCGAATATCTGCCTCGCAGGAAACGAAAGAGGCAGCAACGAAATCGACGTCGTTCTGAATACCGAAAAGCAGGTCTGCCTTGTCCTGCTCGCCAAGATACTCCTGACGAAGCGTCTTTCCGGGGAAATTCATGCTCTTTCTGTCAGAAATCACACCGCCAGACACAACGCGGCATTTTGCCTCGCTGCCCGAGATGTCGGTCACCTCGAAAATTACGAGACCGTTGTTGAGAAGAATCCTGTCGCCTACCGACAGCTCCTCTATCAGGTTCTTATAGCTTACTGATACGCGGTGACGGTCGCCCTCAACATCGTCTGTCGTGAAGGAAAACTCATCGCCGTCAGATAGCGTTATGCTTTTATCCTTAAAGGTTTTTATACGGTACTCGGGTCCCTTGGTGTCAAGCATTATAGCAATTGGAAGTCCAAGCTTTTCTCTGACCTTTTTAATTAAATCAATTTTTTCTGTGTGCTCCTCGTGAGTCCCGTGGGAAAAATTGAGCCTTGCAACGTTCATGCCCGCAAGACACATACGGGTGAGCACGTCCTCTCTGTCAGAGGCAGGTCCTATCGTGCAAATGATTTTAGTTTTGCGCATTTTATCTCCGTTAAATCAGCTGTTGTCGCCCTCGTCTTTTCTCGATTCAATAAAAGAAGAAAATTTGTTGAGAACGTACACTACTCCTATTATGAGTCCTATTACGCCGAATATACCAACAAGCGAGTATCCGATAATCGGAAGAGTCGCAAGAAAATTATCAAAATACATATAGTTTCTCCTTTCGATTTATCAGCCGCCAACGAGAGCGAGCAAAAGACCGCCCGCAATAACCGAGGCTATCTGACCCGAAACGTTTGCGCCTGCCGCGTGCATAAGCAGGAAATTCGAGGGGTCCTCCTCAAGTCCCATCTTGTGAATAACACGGCTTGACATCGGGAAGGCGGAAATACCTGCCGCGCCTATCATCGGATTTATCTTCTTTTTTGAGAAGAGGTTTATAAGCTTTGCAAACATAACGCCGCCGACCGTGTCGAATATAAAGGCACAAAGACCGAGAACGATGATGATAAGAGTATCAAGCTGGACGAATTTTTCGGCAGTCATCTGGGCTGCGATGGTAATACCGAGAAGAAGAGTTATGAGGTTTGCAAGAACCTTTTGCGCGGTGTCGGAGAGGGCGTTGAGAACTCCGCACTCGCGGATAAGGTTGCCGAACATAAGGAAGCCGATAAGAACCGCGGAGTCGGGAGCAATTATGCCCGTGATGACGGTTACGACTATCGGGAAGAGAATCTTCGTAAGCTTCTTTACGCTGCCTGCGGAATATTCCATACGAATCATACGCTCTTTTTTCGTCGTGATAAGGCGTATGACGGGCGGCTGAATAACGGGCACGAGCGCCATGTACGAATACGCCGCAACCATTATTGCCGCTATGTATTTGGATTCAAGAACCTGCGCTACGAAGATAGCCGTGGGACCGTCTGCCGCACCGATAATCGCTATGGAAGCCGCGTCCTTGATTTCGGGGAATATGAGCGCCGCAAGACCGAAGGTTAAGAAGATACCGAATTGCGCCGCCGCACCGAATAAGAAGAGCTTGGGGTTCGAGAGAAGCGGGGAGAAGTCAATCATAGCTCCGATTCCGATGAAGAGAAGAAGTGGGAAAAGCTCGCCGTTTTCTATACCGAAGTTAAAGAGTATTGATATAGGTCCGTGTGCGCCGATTGCTGCGGAGTTCGGCAGGTTCACGAGTATTGCGCCAAAGCCCATGGGCAAAAGCAGCGTAGGCTCCATATCCTTGGCAATAGCGAGGTATATGAGCAGACCGCCGATACACCACATGACCACCATTTGCCAGGTTATAGAACCGAAGTTTTCAAAAAGCACTTCCATAAGGATAGTTTCCTTTCTTAGATAAAAGATTTGGGGTATTAACTAACCTTATAGATTATATCATATAAGCGGCAAAGATTTAGTAAAGATTTAGCAAAATCAGCCTTCGTCAAAGCGGTATCCAACACCGAGTAGATTGACTATGTACTTGTTGTCGCCGGGGCGTATGCCGAGCTTTTTGCGTATGTTTGCCATATTGACCTGCAGCTTTTTCGTGCTGCTTACGTCTGAGGCTCCCCAGATTTCCTTTATAATCGTCGAATAGGTAAGCACCTTGCCTGCGTGTGAGGCGAGCAGCGTTATTATGTTGTACTCGGTTTGCGTGAGCTTTATTTCGGTGCCCGAGAGGAATATTTGCCTTCGGTCATAGTCGATTTCCATATCCCCCGAGATGAATTTTTTGTCGGGCAATCTCGCCATCTCGGCACGGCTCGTGCTGTTGCGCAGAATCCCGCGCACCCTTGCCATAAGCTCCGCTGAGCCAAAGGGCTTCGTAACGTAATCGTTTGCACCCATATCAAGCGCCGATACCTTGTCGGCTTCGTCAGACCTTGCCGAGAGAACTATTATAGGAGTACTTGAGTACTCTCTGACCTTTGAGAGCAGACGCGTGCCGTCGTAGTCAGGGAGTCCGAGGTCGAGTATTATGAGGTCGGGTGTGTGCGAGGAGAACATTGTAAGTCCGTCACGGCAGTCCCTTGCCAAAATCGGCTGATAGCCGCCCGATTCAAGCAGCGCTGTGAGAAAGCCGCGGATGTTTGCGTCGTCCTCTATTACGAGGATTTTGTATTTGTTATTCATACTACACCTCTATTCGAGTATTTCGGCTTCGTCTGCAAGCAGCTTAAAGCTGAAGCGCGCGCCGCTATCTGTGTTCTCTGCCAATATTTCTCCGCCGTGCGCCTTTATTATAGTTGCGCATACGGAAAGCCCTATTCCCATTCCGTGACCGCAGCTGTCGTGCCTGTCGAGATTGCCCGAGAATATGCGCTCAAGGATTGCCTCGTCTATGCCGCAGCCATCGTCTGAAACCTCGAAAATCGCGACACGCCCCTCGGTGTAAACGCGCAGTTCTACTACGGAGTGCCCCATTGCGTGCTGCACTGCGTTCTCAAGGAGATTGACGAGAACCTGTTCTATCAGAATTGCGTCCATATCGACCGTAATAAACTCATCAGGGGTGGTTACGCTGACCCTTTCATCGGGGTAGCGCTTGTGAAACTTAGTCAAAACCGAGTCTATGAGCTCGTCTATGACGGTTGGAGTTTTTACGAGGTGTACAGTGCCCCCGTCGAGCTTGGTTACCGAAAGGAGATTTTCCACCATTCGTATCAGCCACTCGGAGTCCTCTTTAACACCTGCGAGCATTTCGAGCTTTGATTCGTCGCTTAAGGTGTCGTAGTTTTCGGTAACGGTTGAGGTCGCGCCGTATATTCCCGTAAGCGGCGTGCGTAGGTCGTGCGATACTGCGCGAAGCAGGTTTGCCCGCATTTTCTCGCGCTCACTCTCAGCTCTCATCGCCTCCTGCTTTTTGATTTTCGTTGTGAGAGTGCAGGTTATCAGAGTGACGGATATCATTATTGCGGCGGATACGAGGTTCTCCACCATTGTAAAATTGAACTTGAAATAGGGTAGGGTGAACGCGTAGTTAACCGCAAGCACGCTTGCAAGCGCCGACACTATGCCGTAAAGGTAGCCGTCGGTAAATAGCGATATAAGACACACGGCAACGACGAACATTGCGGGCACGAGCTCGGGTGCCCCAAGCGCGTACTGTATCGGAAGGCTTATTAGAAAAAACAGCGTGACTATAGCGGCGGTTATAAGAGCATTCCTTATGTGACGGACTGTTTGATTTTTCATTTTTTCCTCCATGGGAAAATTGTGTACGCAGATATTTTACACCAAAATCGCACACCTGTCAAGCGAGCAAGGAAAAACGGCTCGAAAAATCGAGCCGTGATGTAAATTGCCGTTTTGAAAGCATGCGTTATATTTCTAAAAGTTGGAGTCTGCGCGTGCTTTTTCTATATTTTAGAGCTGATTATCTGCCGATAAACATTTGAGTCCAGTATTTTCCGTCTGCGACGTATCCGACGCCTATGTGAGTGAACGAGGAATTAAGTATATTCGCTCTGTGACCGGGCGAGTTAAGCCACGCCTTCACTACCGCCTCGGGCGTTGCCTGACCGCGCGCTATGTTTTCGCCTGCCGTACGGTAGGAGATTCCGAAATTGCGAATCATCTCAAACGGTGAGCCGTAGGTGGGACTCGTGTGCGAAAAATAACGGTTACTTTTCATGTCCTCAGACTTGTACCTCGCGACACGCGAGAGCTGCCAGTCGTGTGTGAGGTGGGATAGCCCGTTATCGCGCCTTGCGTTGTTAACAAGCCTTACTACCTCCTCCTCGAATGAGCGCACCGAGGTGTCGATTGAGGGAATATAGATTATATCACCCGGGTAAATGAGGTCGGGATTTTTAATGTGGGTGTTTGCCGCCTTGATTTCGCTGATACCGACCTCGTATTTTACGGCGATTTTCCACATTGTGTCGCCGCGAACGACGGTGTGAGACGTTTTGGCACTTACGGAGAGGGATAAAGCCGAGGAGAATAAACAGAGGGTGAGAAGAATAGAGAATAGTTTTTTCATACTTCTTCCTTTCTTTTCGTATTTCCCAAAAAGAAAAGGCGGATTGGTACCTTGTATCAATCCGCCATGGGACTTGTATGACGCAATTTCCTGCGACACATACATTATACCACAAATGGAAGCGCATGTCAAATGCACTTTTTGTAATTTACGGCATAAACCCCCATAAATGTAAAGTTTAGTATTAAAAAACCGTGATTATTCGACCGTAACCGTTCCATCTTCCTCTACGGTGACGGTCATGCCGTCCCTGACGTAATCGAGGAATTCGTCGCCGAGAGAGTCAACGACGGGCATTGATACGTCGTCAAGCCAAACGTCGGCAAGTATAGCACCTGCCGCAGCAAGCGAGTCGATGGGCTTTGAAAAAAGCATGCAAGCGGGCTGACGGCCCATAGCCGAGGCGCAGTAAAGCACCATGCCGCCCGTGGTTGAGCCTATGGTCTGGGGAAGGCAAAGCGCCCTGCCCGCAAGGGGCTTGCCGTAGAGGTCGGGGTTGTTCTGGTCGCCGCAGGTCGCCTTTTTGTCACCGAATTGCAGTGCCTTCTGGAGCGAGGCAAGGGTGTTGAAGCCTGCGTGAGTGACTACCGCCTGAGCCTTTGCAGTGCCGGGGGCAACTGCTCTACCTTTGAATTTACGCATATTATTTGCCTCCCTTCGTTATCTCTGCGAGAATTTCGTCGTCGGTTAAGTACTTTGCCGTCGTGTAGGTGCGGAGCTTGTTAGACGAGGTTATTACCGCCTTTTTAGCGCACAGCGGATTGTTCATATACATAAGAGGACATATGTAAGAGGTAATAACACCGGTAGCGGCAAGTCTTTGTGCGTATTCGGTCGCCTCAAACTCGCGCAGCACAGCGGGCGCTGCGGTAAAGACGGTGGGGATAAGCACCTTTTTGTTTCCTCCCTCGCGAAGTGCCGCCTCAATCTTGTCAGTCCAGCTCTTCAACTGCTCGAGGCTCATGTGAGGACAGCCCATGAAGCAGAGCTTCGGCTTTGCGTCGGGATTTTTCCAGATGACGGGGTAACTTGCCTTGACTCTCTCAAGCTCGGCGTCGTCAATGACGTAGACCTCAGCACCCTCTGTAATGAGCGCCTCTCCCATATCCTTTGCCTCGGGAGTAAGGTTTTCAATATGGTAAAGACCGACAGCACCGTTTGAGGCGGTTGCCGCACCGAAGTCCTTAAGATATGTGCATGCCGCATCGTCAAGCTCTGTGCCGAGCCATCTGTCAAGCCCCTTGACGTAAGGGACCGCCTCCATAACCTTCATACCGATGGCCGAGCCGAGCAGCTGTGCCTCGGGCTTTTTCGTGGTTTCAACCTTTACTACCCACGTCGCGCGTCTGCCCTCGTCGGTCAAAAGACCGAAATTCGGAACGCAGCCTGCGACAGAGCCCATAATGTCGATAATTCCCGAGTTTCTGTTACAGCGCGCGCCGAGCACCGAGTTTGCGTAAACAACCGCAGAGGACTCAGCCCAGCTCAAAATATCGCCGCGGCGCGGCTTGTTGCCGACCTCGTCCATATAGCAGGCGCAGGTGAAGGCGTCCTTATTCATAAGTCCGAGTTTTTCAAGCTGATCCTCGTAAAAGTCCTGCTTCGAGTACATAAATTTCTTGAATATAAGCTTCTCAAGAAAATTCGCGGGAACCCTGTCATCAAGAGGGCGGGGGTCTAACGAGAATTTTTGCGTTGATAGCGCGCCCGCGTCAATGAGCTTTGTCATAAGGTCGTAAACCGGACCTATCATTTTAAGACCGAACGAGGTAACGAGGTGGTTGTATTCAGAGGTGACGGGCACGAGCTTATCAGCTCCGAAGGCGTCGCCGTACATAACGAGGGTCTTGTAGACCTTTGCCATGACCTCACCCTGCGAGCCGTTCAGTATTTGTTGCTGTTCGTTTGTAAGCTGCATAATAATCCTTCCTTACAGTTTTCTTATTTGTTAATTTGGAAAAAGTATAAATTTCAGTGATTAGTTGCGATAGGAGATGAATTGCTTATATTTTCATCGCAACATCCCATGCCCCCCAGATGACCGTCCTGAGGCTTCCCACCGCCTTTGCGTCGCCGATGACGTGCACGTGACGGGATTTTTTCGACACGGGTGCGGGGTTATAGCCTACCGAGAGGATAACGCTGTCGCACTCAAGGTCGGTTTTGTTGCCCGATTTGTCGGTGATTGTAACGCCGTATGCACGAATTTCCGAAACACCCGACTCAAGATAGGTAGGAACCTTGTTTGCGGCGAAGAAGTCGCGAAGGTAGCTCGAGTTGGGGAAGGGTACCTTATCCGCGACGATAAGGTCGTCTTTCATCTCAACGATAGTGGGCTGCTTGCCCTGAAGATAGAGGTCGTAGGCTATCTCACAGCCGGTAAGACCGCCGCCGACGACAACGACGCGCTCGCCAACCTCGCGATTACCGAGAAGATAATCGATAGCCTCGACGGCAAGGGAAACACCCGGGACGGGAATTTTCTTAGGAGTCGCACCGGTTGCAACGATGACCTCGTCTGCGCCGAGAGCGGCGATATCGGTTACCTCTGTATTCATCTTTACTTCAATGGGATATTTTCTGATTTCGCGCTCGTACCAAGCGATAAGTGCTTTGTCCTTTTCCTTGAACGAGGGGGCTGCCGCCGCAATGAACACACCGCCAAGACGGTCGCTCTTTTCATAAAGAGTGACCTTGTGACCGCGCTTCGCGCACACGATTGCTGCCTCCATGCCGCCGATACCGCCGCCGATTACGGCAACCTTCTTTGACACCTTGGCACTCTCGAGCTTATATTTATCCGACTGCATAACTCTCGGGTCGAGAGCACATCTTGCTATGTGGCTCGCATCGTGAATCGACTGGGCGTTTGCAACGCCCTTGTAGTGCGCCATGTTGAAGCAGGCGTTGTGGCAGCAAATGCAGGGGCGGATGTCCTCGAGTCTGTTTTCAATGAGCTTCGTTACCCACTCCGCATCGGCAAGGAACTGACGGGCAACGCCCAAAGCGTCAATTCTGCCCTCGGCAATTGCTTTGGCACCGACCTCGGGGTCCATTCTTCCCGCGCAAACGACGGGAATATCAACGAATTTCTTAATATGCGCGACGTCCTCGAGGTTGCAGTTTTCGGGCATGTACATCGGCGGGTGTGCCCAATACCAGGAGTCGTAGGTGCCGTTGTCGGCGTTGAGCATATCATAGCCCGCGTCCTCAAGATATTTAGCTGCGCGCTCGGACTCCTCCATATCGCGGCCGAGCTCGGTGTACTCCTCGCCGGGAACTGCACCGACACAGAAATCCTTGACGTAGGATTTTACAGAGTAGCGAAGCGACACGGGGTAGTCGTCACCGCACGCCGTCTTGATAGCCTTTACAATGTCGGTGGCGAAGCGGTAGCGGTTTTCAAACGAGCCTCCGTACTCGTCGGTGCGCTTGTTGGTGTATTTAAGGGTGAACTGGTCGAGAAGATACCCCTCGTGCACTGCGTGCACCTCAACGCCGTCAACGTCTGCCTCCTTGAGAAGCTTTGCCGTTTTTGCGAAGGCGTCGACGATATCCGCAATTTCCTTTTTCGTAATCTCGCGGCACATCACCTTGTCCGACCATCTTGATGGTAGCGGTGAGGGGCTCGCAGACTGATAGGGAATATTTATGATAGGCTTTATTAGGTCGCGCACGACGGGCATATTATGTAGCATAACGAGGGGCGTGGGAATTGCCCACGAGCGTCCCATTCCCGCGGTTATCTGAACGAAAAGCTTTGCTCCGTAGGAGTGGATTTCAGCCATAAATTCCTTGAGTTCGCGGAACATTTTCTTGTTCTGATACAGCCACTGACCCATAAACGTGCTCTTTATGGGAGCTATGCCGGGGATGATAAGGCCGACGTTGTTTTTTGCCTTTTCAATGAAGAATTTTGCTGCCTCCTTGTCAAAGTGGTTTCCTGTGTGCTCCATCCAACCGAAAAGCGACGTGCCGCCCATAGGGCAAAGGACTATTCTGTTTTTGATTTCTACGTTGCCTATTTTCCACGGGGTAAACAGGGCCTCGTATTTCGTGTCCGTGTTAGCCATATGCAAATCCTTTCGAAATAAAATAATATACGATATAATTATACTACAAAAAGGGGTGATATGTCAAGTAAATCATACCTCCTTGAAAAAGTTGGAAGGGAGAAGCTAAAAAATCACGCTTTTCTATTTACAAAATAAAGGATTTGTGATAAAATGTTATGTGGTAAAATTCGGGTCAGCGACATCACGCCTGTCCTGATTATGGGGGTGACTGTGAGAATAGATAAATATATCTCCGAGTCGGGGGTTGCCTCAAGACGTGAGGCAGCGCGTGTGGCGCGCTCGGGCGGAGTTACGGTCGACGGTGTCGCGGTGCGCGACCTGTCAGCACATATTGACCCCGAAAGAGCTAGAGTTACCTACCTTGGGCGCGAGATAAGCTATCGCAAATATACCTACGTTATGCTCAATAAGCCCGAGGGCTACGTGAGCGCAACCGAGGATTCGCGGCTTCCCGTGGTTACTGAGCTTTTGTCAGAAGAGCTAAAGAGACTTGACCTTTTCCCCGTAGGCAGACTCGACAGAGATACGTTGGGGCTTATGATACTTACCAACAACGGAGCGCTCGCACACGAGCTTCTCTCGCCGCGCCATCACGTAAAAAAGGTGTATCGCTTTACGGCAGCAGAGCCGCTTGCCGAGGGAGCCGAGGAGCTTTTCGATAAGGGTGTAACGCTTGCCGACGGGTATGAGTGTAAGAGCGCGCACCTCACTCTCGACGCCGGCAGAAGACGTGGGGAAATCGTACTCACCGAGGGCAAGTACCACCAGATAAAGCGTATGATAGCCTCGACGGGCAACAGAGTCACGAGCCTTGAGCGCATAAGCTTTGGCGGAATAGCTCTCGACGCTTCACTTGCGCGCGGCGAGTGGCGGCTTCTCACCGAGGACGAAATTTACACCCTCGAGCACGCAAACGATAAAGAGTAAAATAGCCCCTCGGGGCACGTAAGGAGAAATAAATGGATATCTTAAAGACACTGGCAGAGGAATTCAAAATCAAGGAAGAGCAGGTAAAGGAAACCGTTGCCCTCATTGACGAGGGAAACACCATTCCCTTTATCTCTAGATATCGTAAGGAGGTCACGGGCGGTCTTGACGACGCCACGCTTCGCGACCTTAACGACAGGCTTAACTATCTTCGCAAGATGGACGAGCGCCGCGCTGAAATTTCATCTCTTATCGAAGCGCAGGGAAAGCTCACGCCCGAGATTACCTTTGCTCTTAACAATGCAAAAACGCTCGTTGAGCTTGAGGACATATATCTTCCCTATAGACCCAAGAGAAAGACTCGCGCCTCGGTTGCACGCGACAAGGGGCTTGAGCCTCTTGCGACCTACATTCTCGAGCAGCGCGACGTATACGACCCCGCTATCGAGGTGTATGCCGAGGAGTTTATTTCTACCGAGGAGGGCAAGGAGGTTGCCGACGCGGCAGCAGCCCTTCAGGGTGCGTCCGACATAATCGCAGAGGACGTTTCAAACAATGCCGAGATAAGAAAGCTGCTCCGCGAGTTCACTATGAAAAATGGCTCTCTTACCACCAAGGGAACGACCGAGGAGACCTCGGTTTACGAGAACTACTACGACTTCTCCGAGCCGATAAAGAAGCTCAAGGGCCACAGAGTCCTTGCGATAAACCGCGGAGAAAAGGAAGAATTTCTCAAGGTTTCGGTGACGCTTCCCGAGGAGGACGGCATAGCGCAGCTCGTATCGAAGGTGGTTACCAACAAAAAATCTCCGGCGCTACCCTTCATTATGAATACTCTGCGCGACGCGTATGAGCGCCTTCTTTTCCCCGCAACCGAGAGGGAGGTGCGTACGACGCTCTTTGACGACGCGTCTGAGGGTGCTCTTAAGGTGTTTTCGGAGAACCTTCGCAACCTGCTCCTCGCCTCGCCCCTTAAGGGCAAGACGGTGCTCGGCTACGACCCCGGCTACGCACACGGCTGTAAGCTTGCGGTTGTTGATAAAACCGGTAAGGTGCTTGACACGGCAGTTATTTACCCCGTAAAGCCGCGCGAGGATATCGAGCGCTCGAAGGCAACCGTGCTTCGCCTTGTAAATAAATATAAGGTTGACGTTATCTCGATAGGCAACGGCACCGCCTCGCGCGAGTCCGAGCAGTTTATCGCGACGCACGTGCTTCGCGACCCCACCTGCCCGAAGGGCGTTAAATACACCATAGTATCCGAGGCAGGTGCTTCTGTTTACTCGGCATCTAAGGTTGCAACCGAGGAGTTCCCCGACTACGACGTAATGCAGCGCTCGGCTATCTCTATTGCAAGAAGGCTTCAGGACCCCCTTGCAGAGCTTGTTAAAATCGAGCCGAAGGCAATAGGCGTAGGTCAGTATCAGCACGATATGAAGCAGGCACGTCTTACCGAGGCTCTCGGCGGCGTCGTTGAGGGCTGTGTAAACGGCGTTGGTGTTGACGTCAATACCGCCTCATATTCGCTCCTTTCCTACGTGTCGGGCATTAATACCACCGTAGCGAAGAATATTGTTAAGTATAGAGAAGAAAACGGCGAATTCAAATCCCGTGCGCAGATACTCAAGGTGCCGAAGCTCGGTGAGAAGGCGTTTACCCAGTGCGCAGGCTTCCTTCGAATTCACGACGGTAAGGAGGTCTTTGATTCTACGGGCGTTCACCCCGAGTCCTACGCGATAGCAGAGGACCTTCTCCGCCGCTTCGGCTTCAGCACCGAGGACGTAAGAAGTAATAACCTCGTGCTGCTCCGCTTCAAGGCAACCCAGTACGGTATTGCCAAGCTCGCGCGTGAGCTCGGCTGCGGCGAGCCAACGCTTGAGGACATAATCTCCGAGCTTGAGAAGCCCGGCCGTGATATCCGCGACGACGCACCCGCGCCCGTGCTTTCCACCGACGTTCTTGACATCAACGACTTAAAGCCCGATATGCAGCTTAAGGGCACTGTCAGAAACGTTGTTGACTTCGGCTGCTTCGTTGATATCGGCGTACACCACGACGGGCTTCTTCACATTTCCGAGATGAGCGACAGATATATCAAGCACCCCTCCGAGCTCTTCAAGACCGGTGACGTAATTGAGGTAAGAATCAAGGACGTCGACGTCAAGAAGCACCGCATTTCTCTCACGAGAAAGGGCATGAATACAAACAAAGGTTGACATTTTGATAGAATTTGACAAAAAACGCACCCCGAGGGGTGCGTTTTTGTTGCTATTATTTAAGGAAGATTTCAACAACTACAACCTCAAAGTCAGGCTTGACTGCGGGCAGTTTCAGCACGAGCTGGTCGGAGTAGTCTGTGCCGCATTCAATGCAATCACCCTCGGTGGTAAGAATTTCACTGCCGTCGTGAAGGAACTGAACGTAGTCGGCCTTGCCTGCCATTCCTCTCATAATAAGGAAGTTTGTGGGGTAGTCCATAATATGTACGTAAAGCCTCTTACCGTCGGTGCTCTGCGTCAGGCGGCAGCCCGCAGGAGCAACGAATTCGGGCTCTGCCTGCGTGCAGTTGTAAATCGAACGGCTGTTATATTTCATCCAGCGCTCGAATACTCCGAGTGCCGTGACGGCGCGCTCGTCGAGGTAGCCGCGCGAGGTAGGTCCGACGTTCATAAGCAGGTTTCCGCCTGCGGAAACCGAGTTTACAAGCAGATTTATCAGCATTTTTGGCGATTTCCAGGTCTGCTCGTCGCGGTAGTAGCCCCAAGAGCCCGAGAAGGTCTGACACGCCTCCCACGTCACAAGCTCGCCCGTTTCCTTATGACGAACCCATGTGTCTGGCTGATACTGCTCGGGGGTCCAGATGTCCTGGTCAAGTCCCGTGCGGTTGTCGATTATTACGTCTGGGTTAATCGACCGCGCGGTCTTGATAAGCTCCTCGGCCTCCCAGTCGTCCTTGCCCTTTCCGCGAAGATTTCCGATATTCTTGTAGGCGGGGTTCATCGCCTCGGTGTATGAGAAATCGAACCAAAGAATGTCAATTTTTCCATAGTTCGTCATAAGCTCGGTCACCTGGTCGCGCATATATTTTGCATAACGCTTCATATCGCGCCCCTCGTTCAGCGCCTCGGCGTTTTTATCCTTTTTTCTCGGGTGAAGAATATCAACGGTAAAGTCGGGGTGGTGCCAATCTATCAGCGAGTAGTATATACCGATACGAATGCCCTCTGCGCGGAAGGCGTCAACGAGCTCGCGGAGAAGGTCGCGGCCCGCAGGGGTGTTGGTGCACTTGTAGTTGGTGTACTTTGAGTCGTACATGCAAAAGCCCTCGTGGTGCTTCGCGGTAAATACCACGTATTTCATTCCCGCAGCTTTTGCGCGGCGCGCCCAATCCTTCGGGTCGTAGAGGTCTGGGTTAAAATACTTAAAATACTTGTCGTATTTTTCCTCGGTTATTGATTCCGTGGTTTTTATCCACTCG
>JAZOSP010000107.1:0-11979 GCA_045657165.1 Eubacteriales bacterium | reverse complement strand
GCTGTGAATTTATGCTATAATACACATATCATAAAACGAAAAGGCAAGCACTATGAAAAAGAAAATTTATACGAAAAGGGAAATATACGAGAGCCTTGAAGCTATGGGCGCACCGCGCGAGAGTGTCGTGATTATGCACTCATCCATGCGCTCCGTCGGCGCGGTAGAGGGCGGCGTTCGAGGGCTTCTTGACGTTATGATTGATTATTTCGCGACACGGGGTGGCCTCTTCCTCGTTCCGACGCACACCTGGCACAACCTTGAGGGGCCCGTCACGCTCGATATGACCTCTCCCGACACCTGCCTCGGTGCGTTTGCGAGCGCGGCGATTTCAGATGGCAGAGGGCTTCGCACCGAGAATCCGACGCACTCTATGGTGATTTTCGGCGACAGGGAAAGAGCGCGGGAGTTCGCCGCGGGCGAGGAGAGCGTTGAGACTCCCACCTCACCCTGCGGCTGCTATGCCAAGCTCTATTCTTATGGCGGCAAGGTCTTGCTCGTCGGCGTTGGTCAAACCAAGAACACCTATATTCACTCGGTTGAGGAAATGCTCGGTGTCCCGAACAGAATGGAGACTAAACCGACTGAATATACTGTAAGGCGCGAAAGCGGCGAGCTTGTAAGACGGAATATAAGGCTCTTTTATACCGACTACACCGAGGATATCTCATATAGATTTTATAAATACGAGCTTGCTCTCCGTTATCACGGGGCAATAGTTGACGGCTTTATCGGCGACGCACCGACTCAGCTCGCGGACGCTGTGAAAATTCACGACACTCTCGCCCTGATATACGGGCGCGCCAAGGGCGCTGACCCCCTCGCCAACGAGGAAATGCTGCCGCCCCTTCTTTATACGGAATAATAAAAGCGCTTGTGACAGGTGTCACAAGCGCTTTTATATGAAAAATTATTCCTCGCTATCGTTTGATTTGGGTTTCGCGGGGGTGAATTTTATTCCGCGCAAATCAAGAACAAAGAGGGTTACGAAAACGACCGCCTTGATTATCAGAAGCACCGTTCCGATATCCGAAATTACATTGAGAGTATCGAATCCTACGTTTGCTACGGAGAGAATGTTATAGATGAGCGAGCGCAGAATATCGAGCCCTGTAAAGCCGAGCAGGAGCGCTAATACCGTCTTTGCCGATGATTTTACGTCATCGCACTCTGTCTTAAGATAAACGTACCCGCCGGCAAGGAAGAAGGCTATTACGTTAAGGTAGCCCGTAAGCCAAACGATAATTTTTTGCCACGTGGTTGATAAGCCTTTCATATTTATGACCGTTCCTTTCTTGTTGATGGGGTTTCCCCCTCTGAATATATTATATCAGTTTTACAGAGATTAGTCAACAGTAAAAATTCCCTCGGCAAGACCTGCCGAGGGAATTTGCCTTTAGGTAATAAGGAAAACTATGTTGAGAATAACGCAAAGTGCTACGATAACAAAAGAGAAAATCGACAAAAATGTACACGCTGTGTAGAACGCCGACTCCTCAAGCGTTTCTGCCTTTTTCACGGTACTATGTAGGGTTATTGCCCATACCGCCAAGAAGCAGCTGACAGCCGCCGCGCAAAGACTGATTACAGCAAACCATACGGCGAGCTGCTGTGCCTCTACCGTGAGAAGCTGAGTCAGAAGGTCGACGCCGAATTGCCCGACAATAGTCGTAGAAAGCGACACGAGCGCAATAGCAAAGGCAAGAATGCTGAAAATTACGCTGCCGTTATAGAATCTTGTCAGATTAATATTTACCCTTGGACCGAAGGCTTCGTCAAACGACGAGTTCATCTCGGCCTTAAAGCCGCCACCGTTAAATTCTACCTTCATATAACAAAATAGGGGTTAGGCTTGGAAAGCAGATTTAGGAAATCTATAAATGCGCCTATTAAGAAAAGACCGCCGGTGAAAATATAGATGATACCCATACCTGCCTTGCCCTCGTAGAATTTGTGTCCGCCCAAAAGCCCAAGGAACAGGCAAAGCAGTACTGCGACCCATTTGTTTTTTGCTGCCCCAAAGGGCATCATACCGCCGTTAACCTGATTCTGGTTTGAGTTGTTGATAACGATTTGGGGCTGTGGCTGCGCCTGCTGAAA
Organism: Eubacteriales bacterium; assembly: GCA_045657165.1. Lineage (GTDB taxonomy): Bacteria > Bacillota > Clostridia > Oscillospirales > CAG-272 > UBA1740. The sequence goes on along the minus strand of JAZOSP010000107.1, from coordinate 9,879 downwards.
GGCCTCGGTCTGGCAGCCGCAGTGAGGGCAGATTACTGCCTTTGCGGCAATTTCCTTGCCGCAGGTGCTGCAAAACTTAGTGTTGCTGTTTTCCATTGTCTTTCTCCAATCCTTCTGTCTGCCGATGATAATTTTATGGGACTTTTACGCTTTAGACCTGCACTATTGCCCATATGCTTCGACAACTGCTGACGTTATATCACAAATGTATCGTAATGTCAATACTTTTGGGTAATAAATTTATTACAAATGTGTAGTATAATGATTGTGTTGGGAGGGAGAGTATGGATGTGTTAAAAAGAATAAACGCGCTACGTATAGCTCGCGGCTGGTCTGTTTACCGCTTGGCTAACGAGGCGGGGCTTGCGCAATCTACAATTATTAATATGTTTAATCGCGAAACCCTGCCGTCCATTACCACGCTTGAAAATATATGTGCCGCTTTCGGTATTTCTATGTCCGAGTTCTTTGAAGAGGATTGCGAAAGCGCTGTGGCTCCTACGTCGCAAAGGAATTTTTTGCGCCTTTATGAATCTCTCCCGCCTTCGGTTAGAGAATCCATTTTTAATCTTATGACCGAGATAAGTCGCGAAAAAAGGTCTTAACCCCGCAAAAAGTCAACAATTATTTACAAAAGCCGCCATTGTTGGCGGCTTTTGCTCGCTGTGCCCTTCTTTCTATGAGCGCTTCATAACCAAAAATGCGCACTCGTCGTGTCGGTTTTTCAAAATTCATAAAATTGCTATTGACTTTTCCCCCGCATTTCTGCTACCATATATAGTAATGATATATTAATATTGCACGCTCGGGCGGTGCTCTTTCGCATTGCGCGTGCCGAAAAAGAAAGGATAGGCAAATGATAAAGGAAAGACGGGATATCGACGGAAAATACAAATGGGACCTTTCCGCGATATATGCGAGCCTTGACGAGTTCACGGCTGATTATAAAAGGGTAGAGGAGATGATTCGCGCCTTCCCCGGGCACGAGAAGACGATGTTGGTGAGCGCTGAGGGGCTTCTTGCGGCACTTCGCGCCGAGGCTGATATTGAGTACCTAATCGAAAAGCTCTGGTCATACGCAAACCTCGGCTTCAGCGTTGACACCTCGGATAACGCCTCGCAGGCGCTCGTCGTGCGCGTTCGCAATCTTCTCTATGCGGCGGGCGAGGCGTCGTGGTTTGTTAACCCCTCACTCATACGCCTCGATGAGGCGACGGTGAAGGAGTGGTACGAGAGCACTCCCGAGCTTCGCTCCTTCGAGAGAAAAATAGAAAAGTGCTTTAAGGAGAAGCCTCACACGCTCTCCGACGAGTGCGAGAAGCTGATCTCAAAGATGAGCGACTGCCTTGGCAGTCACGGAAATCTGCGCGGAATTTTTGCAAACTCCGACCTGAAATTCGGCAAAACGCGCGGCGAGGACGGAAAGGCTATTCAGCTTACCGATTCAACCTACGTTCCGCTGCTTATGAATTCCGACCGCAAGGTAAGACAGTCGGCGTTCCGCACTCTGTATAAAACCTACGAGCAGTTCGGCAACACCTTTGCCACAATGCTCTCCTCGCACATCAAGGAGCGCTGTACGCTCGCAAAGGTTCGCGGCTTCAAGAACTCCATCACCGCCTCGACCTTCCGCGACGAGGTAACCCCCGCGATTTACGAAAATCTTATAAAGTCAGTCAAAAAGGGGCTCCCCGCGCTTTACGATTATTATGAATTAAAGCGTCGGGTTCTCGGCGTTGACAAGCTCCACCTCTACGACGTTTACGCACCGCTTATCGCGACCGAAAGCCGCGAGTACTCCTACGAGGAGGCAGTAGACGAGGTGCTCGCCACCGTCGGCGTCTTCGGCAAGGAATACGAGGACACCCTGAGGGCGGGGCTTCTCGAGCGCGGCTGGGTTGACGTGTATCCCACGCGCGGTAAGCGCGGTGGCGCCTTCAGCGCAGGCTGCCCCGCGACCGAGCCGTATATACTCCTAAATTACAACGGCACCTTTGATTCGGTTTCCACCCTTGCTCACGAGGCAGGACACTCAATGCATTCCTATTTCTCGATTAAGTATAACGAGCCGCACAACTCGGGTTATACCATCTTTGTTGCCGAGGTTGCCTCGACTGTAAACGAGCTCTTACTCGCTCACAGAAAGCTCCGCGAGAGCACGAGCCGCGACGAAAAGCTGTATATACTCAATCAGCTTATGGAAACCTACAAGGGAACTCTCTACCGCCAGACTATGTTTGCTGAGTTTGAGAGGGATTTGCACGCTCTTACCGAGCGCGGCGAGCCCTTGACTGCCGAGGTTATCAACGCGAACTACCGCAGACTCGTTCGCCGCTATTTCGGCTCTCGCGTGGCTTGCGACAGGCAGATTAGCTTTGAGTGGATGCGTATTCCGCATTTCTATACCTCGTTTTACGTTTACAAGTACGCCACCTGCATTTCTGCAGCCTCGGCAATAGTGAAGCGTATTGAAAACGAGGGCGAGGCATACGTTGATAAGTATATCGAATTTCTCAAGTGCGGCGATTCAAAATCTCCCCTTGAGAGCCTTCTCGTAGCGGGCATAGATATGACAAGCCCTGACGTAATTGACGGCGCTATCGAGGATTTCGCGAGTGCCGTGCGTCAGTTTGAGGAGCTGTACGAGAATAAATAAGCACGCAAGGTGGGGTGTGATGAAAAGGATAAGAGTAAAAATCCTGGGCCTCGCCGCCTGCATATCCCTTTTGCTCTCGCTATCGGGCTGCGGCCTTGGGCTTACCCTTGATTTTCTTAGGCCCGACGGCGACGGCGGCAGAGTTGACATAAGCGGCGGCATGCCTACCGAGTGGGGTGTCGGCGGATACGGAATAAGCACTACGCTCACCGACGCCGAGGTCTATACAGTCGACAGCCTTGCCGAGGCAAACGCGATAATAGACCGTGCGATAATGCGCCACGTTCACTCGCTCACGATAGATTTTACGAGCCTCGGCAGCGCCTACTCGCCCACTGAGGACGCTCTTTCAATTGAGCTATCAAACCACGTCTCGATAGAGAAGCGCTACCTCGAGTCGCGCCCGCACGTCGTGGAGTTCGTGATAAGCTACCACGCCGATGCCGCCTCGGTATTTACGGCTCCGACGGAGGAGCATGACAGCGTGACGGTGAGAAACGGCAATATGATAGCAAGGCTCGAATCGGTGACGGAAGAGGCGACCCGTGCTGAGAATTTTGACGGGTTTGCCATAGATTCGGTCGCGGAAACCCTCGCCGTTTATAACTCCGAGGAGCTTTGGTGGGCGCTTGCGCGCGGCTACAGGCCAACCTTTCCGCTCGAAAATTCAAAGGCGGAGACCTTCTATAACGAGGCAAAAAGAATACTGCGGCACATTGTCCACGACGGTATGACCGATTACCAAAAGCTGCTTGCCATATACGACTATCTTGTTGACGCGGTCGAGTACGATTACGACGCCTATTACTCGTCGGGTGACGGCTGGCATGGCAAAGACGCCTGCTACTACCTCGAGGGAGTATTTGAGAGCTCTCGTGCCGTGTGCGACGGAAAATCTAAGGCGCTCGTTCTTTTCTGCCGTATCGAGGGGATAGAATGTGTGCGCGATTTTGGCGAAAAACTCGACACGGGTATGGGTCATGCGTGGAATTACGTCAAGCTTGACGGTGTCTTCTATCTCGTCGATACCACAGCGGGCGACGTGATGGCGTCGGCAGACGGCGGGGTCGGAGAGTTCGTTGGCGACAGCGTCGAGTATACCGATTACACATCGCTTCTTTTGCCTGTCAACTCATATGCCGACGAGTATGAGTACAGCGGTGCTTGGACGTCGATTACCGAGGCGGGCGGCGGCTCTGACCGCACACGCGACCAGCTTCGTGCAGGGCTATATGGCACGGCCGACGATTTTGTTATCGACAGGACGGGCGAGCTTTCGAGGATTGTAAGGCTCATTACCGATACGGGAATTGACGAGCCCTTCTCGCTTACCGTAAAATACGAGTCAAGCTCGAGCATTCATTATCTCATATCACGCGCGATAGACGAGAATGATTACGAGTATGCGGTATTTCTCCCGGGCGGTGAGGAGTCACTTTACTTTATCTTGTTTAAGCCTGTGGCGGCTGACACATCCGCGGAGTAAGACCGTTTGAAGAGAGCCCCTGCTTTTTGCAGGCTCTCTTTTTATGCTTGACAATAACTGAGGGAAAGGATTTCTTATGAAAAACTATAACGTCACGGGAATGAGCTGCGCTGCCTGCTCGGCGAGGGTCGAGAGGGCGGTGAGGGCGATTCCCGGTGTAGAATCGTGTGCCGTGAATCTTCTCACCGAGTCGATGAGCGTTGCGGGCGACGTGCCTGACAGCGAGATTATTGCGGCGGTCACCGCGGCAGGCTATGGTGCCTCGCTCAAGGGCGCACAGAGCAAAAATGCCAAAAATGCAAACAACAGTTTGCAAACAAGCGAAAACAAGTCGCTTGTTACGCGACTTGTTCTTTCGCTCGTCGGAATCGTTCCGCTTATGTATCTTTCAATGGGGTACGTCATGTGGGACGCGCCCTTGCCCGAGGCGCTCATCGCAAATCCGATAGCGATAGCACTCGTGCAAATGCTGCTTTCGATTTTCGTTATGCTCGTAAACGGCAAATTTTTCATATCGGGCTTTATGGGAGTTGTTCACCGAGCACCGAATATGGATACACTCGTCTCTCTCGGCTCTGGCGCCTCATTCGTTTACAGCGTTGCAGTTGTTTTTATGATGAGCGCCGAGTACGCGGGCGGCAGCGCCGCTATGGCTAACCACTATCTGCACGAGCTTTACTTTGAATCCGCGGCTATGATTTTAGCGCTTATCACGGTCGGAAAAGCGCTTGAGTCGCGAGCAAAGGGTAGAACCACCGACGCGATAAAGGGGCTTATCGACCTCTCGCCGAAAACTGCCACGCTTTTGAAGGACGGCAAGGAGGTAAGAGTTCCCGTCGGTGAAATCAAGGTAGGCGACGTGTTTATCGTGCGCCCCGGCGAGAGCATACCTACCGACGGCGTCGTCCTCGAGGGCGAGGGCGGAGTCGACGAGGCGGCTCTCACGGGTGAGTCAATTCCCGCATATAAAACGGCGGGCTCGGAGGTTCTCGCCGCGACGGTTAATAAGACCGGTTTTTTGCGCTGTGAGGCAAGACGTGTCGGCTCTGATACCGCGATAGCAGGCGTTATAAAAATGGTAGAGGAGGCGACGGCTACCAAAGCCCCTATCGCCAAGATTGCCGACAGAGTGTCGGGGATATTCGTTCCCGTCGTAACGGCTATCGCGCTTCTTGCGGTCTTGATAAATTTCGCCGTCCTCGGCGACTTCGGCTACGCGCTCGGGCGCGGAATATCCGTCCTCGTCATCAGCTGTCCCTGTGCTCTGGGGCTTGCAACACCGGTTGCTATAATGGTCGGCAGCGGCGTCGGCGCGCGCTGCGGCATACTCTTCAAAAGCGCCGAGGCGCTTGAGCTGTCGGGCAGGCCGTCTGTCGTTTTGCTCGACAAAACTGGCACTGTAACCAAGGGCTCGCCCGAGGTTACCGACGTCATACCGATAGGCTGTGACGAGGAGAGGCTTTTAACAATTGCCGCCTCTCTCGAGTACCCGAGCGAGCACCCGCTTGCGCGTGCCGTCGTCGCGTATGCCGAGGGGCGTGTCGCGATTTCTGCCACTTCGGGCTTTGAGGCGCTCGCAGGCTCGGGAGTGCGCGCTACGATTGATGGGAAAGAGGCTCTCGGAGCAAGCTTTGATTTTATCTCTCGCACGCACTCTCTGCCCGCTGACACTCGCGAGCTCTACGAGAGGCTTGCCGACGAGGGAAAGACTCCGCTGTTCTTTGCGCTTGACGGCGAGCTCCTTGGCGTTATAGCCGTTGCCGACACGTTGCGCGAGGACAGCCGACAGGCTGTAAGCGAGCTTCGCGAGATGGGGCTCAGAACGGTTATGCTGACGGGTGACAACCCGAGAACCGCCCGGGCGGTAGGTCGCGCCGTGGGTGTTGACGAGGTAATCTCGGGCGTTCTTCCCGACGGCAAGGAGGCGGTGGTTCGCCGCCTTCAAGAGAACGGCAGGGTCATTATGGTGGGCGACGGAATAAACGACGCGCCCGCCCTCGCCCGTGCCGACGTGGGAATCGCAATAGGAGGCGGCACGGATATTGCAATAGAATCCGCCGACGTCGTCTTAATGCGTGAAAGACTCCGCGACGTACCGCGCGCCGTTCGGCTCGGTAGAGCCACCCTCGGCAAAATACACGGAAATCTCATATGGGCGTTCGTATATAACGTTATCGGAATTCCGCTTGCGGCGGGCGCCTTCGTGCCGCTTCTCGGTTGGTCGTTAAACCCGATGTTCGGCGCGGCGGCAATGAGCCTATCAAGCGTTTCGGTGGTTGCTAACGCACTCACCCTCTATGGCTTCGCACGCCGCGAGCGCCGCCGCGACGAGGGGCTGAAAAATGCCGAAAAGCTTAACACGGGTGCCACAGCTCCCGAAAAAAAGGAGATGGATAAGATGAAATTTACTATGAAAATCGAGGGTATGATGTGCCCTCATTGCGAGGCGAGAGTTAAGAAGTGCCTGCTCGCCGTCGCGGGTGTTGAGTCTGCCGAGGTCAGCCACGAGATCGGTACTGCCACAGTGGTCGGTACGTGTGACGCCGCAGCGCTTAAGACGGCGGTCACCGAGCAGGGCTACGACGTTATATCGCTTGAATAAAGCCAAGACGGCTATAGCGTGATGCTCTTAACGGAGCATTCACGCTAAATGATGTTTGCCCTTATGGGCAAATGATGTTGCCTGCGGCAGTGATGTTCACTGCGTGAATGATGTTACACCTAATGGCATAATGGGCAAACATCACATCATTGCGAGCCTTGGCGAGCAACATCATTATTAGCGAAGCGAATAACATCACTTTTGCAATAGCAAAAACATCACTAACAGAAAAAGAGAGGACAAATGCGGATGAAGCCGTTTTGTTCTCTCTGCTGGTATATGGGTTTGGGCTTAGCCCATTAGTGCGTTTGACCGGTCAAATGCGTTACTCGCACTTTTATCAAAGTGTAAGTTCTCCGCTAAGGATATCACCCTATTGGCGGCGTGCCTTTTGCGGCACGCCGCCTCTTTGTGCAAATAGTAGATTTATTTTGGTGAAAACAACGAAAATGGCGCACGGGTATTGATTCCTCTACTAAAATATAGTAAAATTATTGCATATCCACCTTGCGTGGTCTAACTCTAATGAGAGGATTTAAGAAAATGACAACTAAAACAGTCGAAAAATACGGAAAATTCAGGAGGCTTATTCTGCCGCTTCTTGTATGCTCCGCTATTTTGGTTTCACTTTTCGTAGGAATTCTCGCCTTTGCAGACGAGACTCCGAGCGTGCCCGACGTCTCGGCGACGCTCAATGAGGACGAGTTGCCCTACATAGACATCGTGGCTAACAACGTCTCCTACGAGGAGCTTATGCACATCTATTACGGCGTGCAGCTTAACCTTGATGACGGCATGGATTTCGCAGAAACTGCTGCGAAAATCAAGGTGCTTTTCTGGAACGCTCCGCAGGCGGAGTACGTCAAGGGAAGCTCCTCGGTGCTTCTCACTGCAGAAATCAACCCCGATGATATCGGTGTCAGCTTCAATGTGGGCGACGTTCCGTACAACGAGAACTGCGTATTCCTTCGCTCTCCCGGCATACCGGCTAAGAGCATAGGCGAAACGATTTATGCGAGAGCCTACATAGAGGGGGAGGACGGCAGCGTTCTTTGCTACAGCGAGGTATCCAAATACAGCGTGCTCCGCTACGTTTACGACAGATTCGAGGACGAGGCAGAAAATCCCGCAGCGGTCACCGACGACCAGATGGAGCTTTACCGCAACATTCTCCGCTACGGCGGAATTGCTCAGAAGGTGCTCGATTATAACACCGACAGACTCGCAACCGATAAGTTTGTTGACGTAAGAGTCGAGGGCGGCAGACTTACCGACGGCTTTACGAGAGGCCTTTACGCAGTGGGTGAAAGCTATCAGCTCGTTGCGCCTCTTACATCGGGCGACAGAACCTTCCTTCATTGGGAGGATGACAAAGGCAACAAATATGATGACGCCTACCATGTATTTACGGTCGACGCCGAGTCTATGAACGTTACGTACACGGCGGTTTATGGCAACCTCGCTAACGTTACGGTTGTCGGCGGCACAGGCAGCGGCGAGTATGTCGAGGGTGAGGAGTTCACCATAACCGCAGCGGATAGAAGCGAGGATAAATATAAGTTCCTCTACTGGACTGTCGACGATGAAGTGGTTCCGAATTCTACACAGACCATGCCCCTTACCGCAACGGCGGGAGCTAAAACCTACACCGCACACTATGCAGCTCCCACGACCGTAACCGTGTCGGGTGGTACTGTAAACCTCGGTCACGTAACCGACGGCACGAGCGCTACCACTCTTACAGTAGCTCCCGGCGAGACCTATGCGGTGACCGCAGTAGCGCCCGAGGGCAAGCAGTTCTCCGCTTGGGCAGACGGCAGGAAGGCTGCTGCATTCTCCTTGACAGCGGTAGCAGATTCCGAGACTCCTGTAAGCGTCAATTACACTGCGCAGTTTGGTGATTCGACAGAAACGGTTATGGCAGGTTGGTTCACTGATAACGGGATAGACGCCGCATTGGCATCAAGCTTTATCGAGCTGACACAAGACCTTGGAGCTGTTGATATCTACGAATGGGTAGCGCAGGTTTACGATCCTGAGACGGGCGCGTTTTACTACTCAATTTCCGCGCGTGACCACTACGGATTCCTTCCCGACGTTGAGAGCTCGTCCCACGCGCTTTCGATACTCGTCTCCCTCGGTCTTACACGTAGTGAACTTCTTACAGCAGAGCAGGAGGCTAAATACACCTCTTGGGTTCAGAGTCTGCAAAACAGTGTAGAAGGCAAGTTCTATCATCCTCAGTGGGGCGTGAACGTGAGCAACTCCCGCGATGGGCGAGACCAACAGAGCAGTGTAAATGCGCTTTATTTATACGGTTACGTTGGCGGAAATGAGTTAATCTTCCATAACGGCGCATATACTGATAAGGCAAATAACGGCACTGCAACGCAGATTACTCTCCCGCTTACCACCTCTACGGGAGCCGCATTATCGAATCTTATCGCAACGGCAGTGTCTAATACCATAATTACCGAGCGTTTCGATAGCCCTGAAAAATTTGTGACTTACCTGAATGCGGAGCTGGTTGATAGAAAATATGACTACTACTCGCTCGGTAACTACATAGTGTCTCAGTCGGCAGATATAAAGTCGCACAGCCTTACCGAAACCTGCCTGTCGTGGTTTACTGATAGACAGGATCAGACCACCGGTCTTTGGAGCGCGGATTTGAATGGCAACGAGGATCACGCAATCGACTACGATGCAGTATCGGCTCTTATGAAAATCGGTGCTCTTTACGCCGGTCTTGGCTCCAAGCTTCCCAATGCGGGCTTGGCATACGAAAACGCCATTAAAGTAGCAACCGGTACCGCTGCTGTCGGAAAGATAGTTGACGTTTACAATCCGCTTTATGCGATGAAGGACCTTTACCAAACGTATAAAAATGACGCGGAGATCAAGGCTGAGTTTGACGCAGCAATAAAAGAGAACGCAGAAACGCTTATCTCGGTTACGAGGACAAAACTTGATAACTTTGACAAGGGCGACGGCGCGTATTCCTATCTCGTTGACAGAACCTTGACCGTATCGCAGGGTCCGACGGTTTCGCTCGGTCTTCCCGAGAGTGACGGAAACGCTACGACTATTGCTGTTGATACCTGTGAATTTCTCCTTTATCTTCTTACCGGCGGC
>JAZOSP010000106.1:0-2907 GCA_045657165.1 Eubacteriales bacterium | reverse complement strand
CGCGTGAAGCTCGCACTCGGCACAAGCTTTAACGTCTGGCTGCAATACGATTCAGACGGCGCGTGGGTTGAGGCAGTGCGCTATAAGGGCACGCTCGCAACTCCTAAAAGCGAGACTGTGTACGTGCTCCCGCGGCGGTGCGACCATTTCAAATACAAGATAACGGGAAGCGGCGATATGAAGCTCTACTCGATATCAAAGGTGTATGAAAGGAGCGAGGGGTAATGGATATAAAAATACAGCCGCCGAGGCTCGAGGGCACGGCGACAGAAAAGCTCACTCAGCTTGAGCGTTGGCTAAAGCAGCTCTGCATGGAGCTTAACCTTAGCTTCGAGGCACTTGAAATGAAGATACAAAAGGAGAAAGAAAAATGAGTACCGTAGACGATAAGAAAAAGAAGCCGGAGACTTACCGGGATTATTACGACCTTCAGAAGAAATACGCAAAGGAATATGCAGACAGGGGCGAGTTCAAATACGACGTTAATGCCGATGAGATTTATAAAATCTACCGCGAGCAGGCCGAGAAAAGCGCCGAGGCGGCACAGAGACACACCACGGCACAGGCAGCGGGGCTGACGGGCGGCTACGGCTCATCCTACGCCACGGCCGCTGGCGCGCAGGCATACTCCGACGTCATGGGCGACGTGGACGCCATGATACCCGAGCTCTACGAGGCGGCACGCGCAAGGTATGACAGAGAGGGAGAGGACCTTCTTAAACGCGCAGAGGCTGCGGGAGCGTACGGAGATATGCTTTACTCCGAGTCTGATGATTACGCGGCGTATCTGCAGGAGATGGCTGATGCGGAAACTGCAAAACGCGTTCACAGAATGGGAAATAATGCGAAAGAGGGAACGGTCTATTCTGCCGCAATGAATTACCTACTCAATAACGGCAAGGATAAGGATGAGCTTGAAAAGGAGCTTGCCGGCTGGAAATACGCGGCAAACGACGAGGGCGTGGAGGAATATCTTACCCCCGAGGACGTTGAGTATATAGTGAGAAAGCTTATAGAGACTCGCGCATATAACGCCGCTATGGCAAGAAGGAACTCCGAGGGAACGCTATCCGAGTACGTCGATAGGCTCATCGGCGACAATAAGAGCTACGATGAGGCATACGCTGCCCTTGAGGCTTGGCGCGACAGCGACGGTGAGGGACTGACAGCGGGTGAAATAGAGATTATGCTCAAAGGAGTAGGATAAAATATGGATATAATGAAGGAGCGCGCGCGCGCTGCCTACGAGGCGAGACGTAAGAAGGCGGCTGCGACAAGATACACCGGCGGCTCAAGGCGCGAGGAAGCCAAGCACAGCTGGGACGAGCGCGTAGCGGCAAGGAGAGCAGAGAGCATGGCGGAAAATCAGCGTGCCGAGGCTCTTGCACCGATAAAGCACGAAACCTATCTTCCCGATGAATATAAGGGATATTTAGACAGTGCCGTAGCCTTCCGTGACGATGGAAGCGCAGGGAGAGCAGAGCTTGACTCTTTAGCGCTCTATATGGACGACGGTCAGCGTGCGGCATGGACAAATTTGAATGAAACCCGGGGTGAAGACGCCGCAAGGTCGTATATAGAGAAGGTGGCAGACGAGCTGCGCACAAACCGTGATTTGGCGGAGCGTGCCGCCGACCGTGAAACGACTACGGCGCAAAATCAAAGAATAAAGGAATTTATGACCGACGAGGAAAGCGCTATATACGATTATCTCTTGTATAATGAGGGAGTCGAGGCGGCGACAGAGTTCCACAGCGCAATGAAAGAAACTCTCAGGCAGAGAAAAAACAAGGAGCAGGAGCACCAGCTCGCCATCGACTCGGAGGGGTATTATTCGCGCCATAAGGAGGGCTTTTGGGGCAATACCGGGCTTAACCTTGAGTCTATCGGTTATCAGGCTTTATCCGGGTTTGAGGGCATAGGAAATGCACTTGCCGGAATCCTTGGCGCTGAGGTTGACGAGAATCCGTATTTCACCACCAGAGCTCAGGCTATGCGAGATACGGTGTCTGAGGATATGAGCGGCTTCGGCAGGTTTTTATATCAGACGGGTATGTCTATGGCAGACAGTGCGGTGTCTACGGGCGTCGGCATGCTATTAGCGCCTCTCGGCCCCGGTGCGGTGCAGGGTGTGTCGCTTGCACTGATGGGCAGCCAAGCTGCCAGCGCGGCAATCACTGAGGCAAAGAAGAAGGGATATTCGGATACCGAGGCTGCGTGGCTCGGTATAATCGCCGGCGGAATCGAGGCGGGTACTGAAAAGATAGGCCTCGACGCGCTGTTTGACAATACGATTTTCAAAAACGCGGGCAAGAATTTCTTTACAAAGGCTGCGAAGTACATAGGTAAAAATACCTTGGCTGAGGGCGGCGAGGAGGCCCTTGCTGAATTTCTAAACAAGCTCGCAGATTTTGCCGTCGGAGATTTTACGGAGCAAAGAGACAAGACGGAGCTTGGAAAAAAGGTGCTCGCGTATATGGAAGAGGACATGAGCAGTGCGGAGGCAGTAGGTCGTGTAACGTTAGACGTTTTAGGTGACTCGCTCCTTGCGGGGCTTGGCGGTATGATATCCGGTCTTGGCTTCGGCGGTGTCGGTAGCGTGGTAAATACCACAGTTCAGGCTCATAAGGACACCAAGGACGGGCGGGCTATCATAAACCGAGATAACGCGAAGGGGCTGCTTATTGACGCGGCAAATGCTTCGGAGAAGGCAGAGCTTATGAAGCTCGCGGAAAAAGCAAAGAATGCAAAAGCCGGCTCGGGTAAGGAAGCAAGGCTCACGGGCAGAACCGCCCGCGGTGTCGCGGAGGAGGCGAAGGCGCTTGCAGAATCCACTCTCACTATCGACGAAGTGCGCCGGCTCGGAGGAGAATCAGCGGTAGCGGAATATTATTCTAACCCCTCAAA
>JAZOSP010000105.1:0-3829 GCA_045657165.1 Eubacteriales bacterium | reverse complement strand
TACAGCCTTAACCCTACGGATATTAGGCTTCCAGGTTCTGTTGGTCTTACGGTTGGAATGGGAAACGTTATGTCCAAAGGTAACGCCCTTACCGCAGATGCTGCACTTAGCCATTTTGACACCTCCAAAAATACCGCCCTTGCGAGCGAATTTTTTATATTACTTTTTGTTATTTACAAATCAGCAAGTGATATTATAGCATATCGCTATCCAAAATGCAAGTCTTTTTTGAAATTTTTTCAATTTTTTATATTGTATAAGCATATAAATTTAGAAAGGCGAGGGCGCACAGCACCGCCTTAATTCAATGCGGAGTCTTATTCAGTATGAACAAAAGGAGAAAATTTTTCCGCGACGGGATAATGCTTACCGTCGTTGCTCTCTCAATACGCACCGTGGCTATGCTTTTCGGCGCGTTCGTTACCCGTGCTGTAGGTGCTGAGGGAACGGGTCTTTATACCGTCGTTATGACGGTATATTCCTTTGCGGTTACATTTGCGACCTCAGGCATCAGCCTCACCGTAACAAGGCTTGTCGCAGGCGCGATAGGAGAGGGAAAGAGGGAGAGCGTCGGAGGCGTGCTCAGAGGGGCTTTCATTTATTCTCTCGCCTTTGGTGCCGCCGCAACTCTGATTCTATTCTTCGGTGCGGATATTATAGGCAGTCATATTCTTTCCGACCCACGCACAGTGCCATCGCTTAAAACCTTGGCGCTCTCTCTTTTGCCGACGGCGCTCACTGCCGTTTTGTCGGGCTATTTTGTCGGAGTCAAGCGCGTGGGGGCAAACGCCGCCGTGCAGGTCTTTTCACAGATTGTTAAGATTGCTTGCACGGTAGTGCTCGTCGTATATATATCGTGGGAGGGCACTGAAAGCTCGGTTCTTGCGCTTGCGCTCGGTATAACCCTAACGGAGCTGTTGTCGTTTTTGCTTATCTTTCTTGAATTTCTCTACGACAGACACCGCTACGGCAAGGGCGAGAGGGGAGAGGGCACGGTTTTGCGCCCGGTTTTGTCTATGGCGCTGCCGCTTGCGCTTTCAGCGTACGTGCGCTCGGCATTTCTGACGGTTGAGCATATCCTTATACCCAAAAGACTTCGCGACAGGGGAGAGGACTCCTCGGAGGCGTACTCGCACTACGGCACGCTTCACGGCATGGCGCTTCCGATGATACTCTATCCTATGACACCGCTCTCCTCGTTTTCGGGGCTTCTCGTTCCGGAGTTTGCCGAGTCGAGCTCAAGGCGCGACGGTGGTGCAATGAGCCGCATAGCCTCAGAGGCTATGAACACAACGCTAAGCTACGCTGTTCTTGCGGCGGTGTTCCTTTATATTTTTTCCGAGGAGCTCGGCTATCTCGTTTATGATTCCTACGACGCGGGCTATTACATAGCAATACTCGCACCCGTCGTGCCTATTATGTACCTCGACCACGTCACCGACTCTATGCTTAAGGGCATTGGCGAGCAGGTATTCTCAATGTGGGTAAATATAACCGATTCGATACTGTCGGTGGCACTCGTCTGGCTGCTCATACCGCGTATGGGAATAATGGGATACGCGGTGGTAATCGTGGCTATGGAGGGGTATAATTTCATACTCTCCGTCATAAGACTTCGCGGCAGAGTAAAATTCCGCATATCCCCCGTGAAGGCTATTATTCTTCCCTTTGCCTTCGCTGCGGGTTCGGGATATCTTGCGCTCTCGCTGTTCCATTATAACGGCAGTGTTACCACACCGTTTTGGCTCTTTATGAAAATGCTCTTTGCATTTGCGCTTTTCGTTTTTATGACTGCTTCTTTTTCGAGTATTTCCTCTGCAGTAAAGAAAAATGGGAAAAAACGCGCAAAAATCGACTGATTTTTACAAAAAACACGAAAAAAGGCTGACATTTCCACCCAAATAGGCTATAATAGAGTAGTCGGAGGTGCGGCCCTTGAAAAAATCTAAGCTTCTTTTCATTTTCATACTGTTATCAATATTATTTTTGCACCTTGTGTCGTGCGACGGCAAAAATCCGCCGAATATCACGGGAAATAGCGGAGAGCGCCAAACGGTTAGGCTTGCGCTCGGCGAATTTTCAATCTTTTTTGGTAGCGACACACCGAGTGCGGGTGTGACGCTTGCCGACGGGGTAACCTATTACGAGGGCGACCAAAAGCCCGTCCTTTCGGCAATATCGGAGGCGCTCTCGATAGATTTTGAAGAGTGCGATAACGGAGCAGATCTTGTGCTCGGCAACGTAGCAGAGCTCTCTCTCGCAGGCGCTATGGGAGAATTTCTTAATATTGCCGATTATCTTGGCGCTATGCCGAATTTTTCTGATTATCTCGATGAAAATCCGCTTGTGCGCCTGTCGATTTCGGCAGATGAGCAGGGAGCGTTTTATATCCTGCCCTGTGTCAGTGGCGCGGGCTTCGAGGAGCTGCCGATTTTTAACGCTGACGTATTGACAGCGCTTCTTGACGGAGAGGGCGAATTTATAGCGGTGGATTCACAGCCTTTGCCGCTCGCCGTCTATACTCCTTATATGCCGACGTTTGGCAGCGTGTCGGTAAAAATTATGAGTGGCGGTCGCGTAAGCGAGCTTTTGAAAAATTACGACGTCGCGGGGAACATAATAGAGCTTATGAACTACGAGATCTCCCACGGCGGCCTTACAGGAGAGCAGGCGGTGAATATGCTCCGCAGATACATAGACGACGCATACGGCGGCTTCTACGGCACGCGCCGCTCTGAGCTTTTTCTCGGTGAGTCTGCCGCATGGGACGCTGACGAGCTCGTTGCGCTCTTGCGCTGTGCCAAAGCGGTCGGTACGGACGGCGGAGGAATTTTCGCACCGACAGGCGAGGCACTCGTCAGACTCACGGGTGCGCTGTTTTCTGCTCCGGAATTACTTTGCGAGGATTATTTGTATCTCGCTTCGAGCGGCGAGCTTTGCGATGCTCGGCGCGATGAAGGCTCGTATGAAGCGCTTGCCCGTATGCGTGCTATGATTGATGAGGGACTCATTACGGATAGTGGGGAAGGGTGTACCGTCAGCTACGGCACGGCTCGGGGCGCAGATGAGCTTGGCTCTGATTTCGTAGCGGCGTTGCCGCCGCTTACAAATCTTGGCGGAGAATATCTGAGAGTGTTGGCGACACCCTCGGTAATTTCGGATTTCGGGTTTGCGCTATCCTCGGAGCTCCTGAATGAGGAGGACAAGCTTTCATCAGTGCTCGCGCTCGTAGACTATCTTTTCACAGACGAGGGATCTGTGCTTGCTTCGTACGGCACGTCTGACTTTTATGATACCGCTGCTTTAGCACCTACGAGTGGGGCTATCATGGACGCCGAGAGGCTTAGCTCGGGTAATATGACGGAGTATTACAGAGAATACGTCGGTTCAGGGCTGCTGGTTTCGCGCGGTGACACACCGCTCGCTACGACAGAGCAGAGTGACGCTTTGGCGCGAATAAGCTCGGCGAGAGCGCTCGGGCTTATAAGCGAGATAGGCCGTCTTACAGACGAGGGCGAATATTTGCCGTCTACACCGATAGATATGTATACTGCCGCCGAATACGTCACTTACGCCTCAAGCTCTTACCGTGAAAATTACTCGGATATATTCGAGGGAATATTAAACGGTGATGTGCCCTTTGACAAAGACTCCTGTCGGGAGCTTTTACAGGTTATATGCTCCGACCTTGCGGGAGATGAATATGTGGCTCTCAAATCGGCGGCTTATTCGCGGTATCTAAGGTGTTATAAGAAAATAATGAAATAAGAGAATCGGATGTGTGTGTTTGCCAACAACCCATTTTTTTAATTAAAAATTTTGTTTTTTG
>JAZOSP010000104.1:0-28388 GCA_045657165.1 Eubacteriales bacterium | reverse complement strand
GCGCTTTACAGAATAGCCTTTGAGGAGCACGACAAGGTTAAAATAAATCCGCGTGACGTGGTGGTTTTAAGCTCGAGTGCAATTCCCGGCAACGAGAAGCTTGTCGGAAAGATAATAAACGCACTTGTCAAAAATGGCGTTAAGGTTGTAAACGACTCTACCGAGGACGTTCACGTTTCGGGTCACGCCTGCCGCGAGGAGCTGAAGCTTATGATGGCACTGCTCCGCCCGAAATATCTTATGCCGGTTCACGGCGAGTACAGACACCTATATGCAAACAAGGAGCTTGGCGAGTTTATGGGAATTCCCGCGCAGAACATTTTCGTCGGCGAGCTTGGCCGTGTTCTTGAGGTAGGTCGCAAGGGCGCAAAGTGGGCAGGCACGGTTCCTGCGGGTAAGGTGCTCGTTGACGGCTCGGGAGTCGGAGATATCGGAAGTGTGGTTCTCCGCGACAGAAAGCACCTCTCCGAGGACGGACTTGTGGTCGTGGTGGCAACGGTTGATATTGAGGGCAGAATTGTAATGTCGGGTCCCGACATCGTCTCGCGCGGCTTCGTTTACGTCAAGGAGTCCGAGGAGCTTATGCGCAGAGCGAGAAAGGTTGCCGAGGAATCCCTTGAGCGAGCTATCTCAAAGCGGGCTACCGATTACGCCCAAATAAAGGGAGCAATCCGCGACGACCTTGCAAAGTTTATTTACAAGGAAACAAAGCGAAAGCCCATGATTCTTCCCGTGATAATGAATATTTGACGAAAACGACCTCGGCAACAACCGGGGTCGTAAAATTTTGAGTTGTTTAGAAATAATTACCCACAGGTTTTGCGGTTTGGTGAAAGTGGGCGCGCGACACACCACACTTTTTTGCGAATAAGATTTTCAAAACGGCGGAGATATATCCGCAAGTATTACCCGTTAAATTGCCATAACAAAACCCCGAATTTGTAAATCAGAGTTTACAAATTCGGGGTTTTGTTATGGGGTGAGAAGATTGTTTACTCCCGTCAGTATCTCTGGCATAAGCAGAAAAATACAACCGCTTACCGTTAAGATGAGAAGGCAAAACAAAATGGATTTGAAAATCGAGGTGTCGCCTGTCTCGTTGATTTGACGTGCTCTGTCAAGGTGGTTTTCATCAATATAAAACTGAGCCTCGTCAAAGTTGATTTTTCCTTCCTTGTAGCCGCGGGTCTTTGTCTTTGCGACGTATTCCTCGTACGTGTAGGTCGGCTCGCCGACGCGGCGAACTATCTTGGTAAGCTGACCCGTGCGCGAGAGAGCAAGGCGAACGGCGCCGGAGCTTATTCCGAGCTCGGCGAGAGTTTTTGCACTCTTTTCGTCTATTGCACTGTGGCGCAAAAGCTTTTTGACCGTCAAATGCATATAGGAACGGTGATAGTTGATAAGGAGCGCGGCAACTATGAGGCCAAGCGTCAGCGCAAGCAAAATCTTGTTTATTTCAAGGTCAATGCCGATGTTGGGAAAATCCTTGAGATTGAGTAATAAATATTTTTCGTAAAGCTCTTTTATGCTCATAAGGGGGTCTCCGGGCGGTTTACTTCTATTATAGTATAGCGGAAAAGAGTTAACAATTCAATAAAAATATATAAAGAAAATTTTAACTTTATCTTTCCTCGAGGAAATCGGCGCCGCAAAGAAGTGCTAAGAGCTCGTCGAGGTCCTCGTTGTCCTCGTATGAGAGAATCAGCGACTTTCTGCGACCCTTTCCGTCTATTTTTACACGTCTGCCGAGGTGCGACTGCACGCGTAGCTCAAGCTCGCGGAAATAGTCGACCACGGGCAGCTCTTCTTCCTCGGGCTCGGGGCGCTTCGGCTTATTGATTTTTTTAACCTCTTCCTCGAGCTGGCGAACAGATAGGTCCTCCTCGAGAGCTCTTTGAGCGAGGAGTATCATATTATCGCGATCCTTTGTGCCGAGAAGTGTTCTCGCGTGTCCGGCGCTGAGCTCTTTTGAGGCGACGAGAGTCAGTATTTCATCGGGGAGCTCGAGCAGGCGTATCATATTTGCTATGGCGCTGCGGCTCTTGCCGACCTTGAGCGAGAGCTCCTCTTGTGTCATATCGTATTCTTCTGCGAGAGATTTATATGCAAGCGCCTCCTCGAGAGGGTTGAGGTCTTCGCGCTGAATGTTCTCTATGAGAGCAATTTGAGCCGCGCGTCGGTCGTCCTTTTCGAGAACAATCGCGGGAATTTCGGTGAGACCTGCAAGCTTCGAGGCTCTGAAACGGCGTTCGCCTGCAATTATCTGGTACCTGCCCTCGCCGTACTCTCTGACGAGTATGGGCTGAAGAAGACCGTTTTCCACGATGGAAATCGAAAGCTGCTCGAGCGCTTCCCTGTCGAAATATTTTCTTGGCTGGTCGCTTTTGGGGTCTATAAGAGAAATTTTTAGATGCGCTATCGCGTTTTCGCTATGCGCCTTTTCCTCCTCAAGAGAATTGTCAAGGAAGATTGCGTCAAGACCTCTGCCAAGTCCGCTGCTTTTCTTTGCCATATCTGTGTCGCCTTTCGTGTTGTTTTTCTTCGGTGTTTTGGGTCGTGTGTCGCTTTTGGCTTGCCGCGCGACCCGTTTGCGGTTGTTTTGCAATATTTGTAAACAAAACTTTACATTTATTTGGTGCACCCTTCCCTGTCGCTCGGCTTTCAGCACAAATTTCTGTCGTGCTCTGTTTCTTTTTTACGACAGCGTTGCTTTGCGGCAGGGATTGCCGCCACGGGGCTTTATATGCGAAGCATAAGCTCCTTTGCGACGGCGGCATACTCGAGAGACCCCTTGCCGTAGGGGTCGTGGTAGCATATCGGCTCGCCGTATCCAGGGGCTTCGGAGAGGCGAACACTTCTTGAAATCGGCACCTTGAAGAGCTTGTCGGCGTAATAACGCTTTAGCTCTGCTACAACCTGTCCTGTCAGAGTCAGCCGACCGTTATACATTGTCAGTAGAATGCCTACAATCTGAAGTGACGGATTGTAGAGCTGTCTTATTCGCTTTACTGTGTTGAGGAGCTGCGACATTCCTTCGAGCGAGTAAAATTCACATTGCATGGGAATAACTACGCCGTCAGAAGAGGAGAGAGCCTTGACTGTCAACATACCAAGCGACGGAGGACAATCGATAAATATGTAATCGAAATCATCCTTCACGGTGTCGAGGGCTATTTTTGTGAAATTTGTTGCCTCGTCGAGCTCGTGCAGCTCGAGTTCTGCGCCTGCGAGGTCGATTGTTGCGGGAAGTACCGAGAGATTTTTGAATTTTGTTTTAATAATAGCGTCCTTGACGTCGCACCGACCGATTATGACGTCGTATATGGTGTTTTTTATCTTTGATTTGGGCAGTCCAAGGCCGCTCGTTGCATTTCCCTGTGGGTCCATGTCTATCATAAGAACCTTTTTTCCTTTGCTTGCAATTTGAGCAGAAATGTTAACACATGACGTTGTTTTGCCGACTCCACCCTTTTGATTTGAAAAAGAAACCACCTTTGCCATAGAACGCCTCCGGAAAATATGACATAAATTAATTAACAATAATATTATACAATATATACTGCTCTTTGTCAATGGAAAAAGCGTGTCTACCACTATTTTTTATTTTTTGGACGTGTTCAGTTAAACAGTAGTGAGTTTTGTGAAAAAATGGCGGTTTTTTGCCCTAGTAGCGGAATTTTAAGCAAAAAAGTTTCACGTGAAACAATTGCCATGAAATATTTTGCTACAACAGAAGAAATCGCCAATATTGCCGTTAAATTTGTCGATATACCCCAACCGGTCGTTGTTTCACGTGAAACGACGCTTGTGTTGGGGTGATTCTCCTGCTTGTTTCACATCAAAGAAAGGTAATTCGTGACACCATCCCAATGTTTCACGTGAAACAAGGCAAGAAAGGGGAAGTTAACCCTGTTTTATGCCTGTTGTTGGGCTAAAATCAAGAAAATCTGCCAAATCGCAGTTTTGCCGCCTTGACAATCGCTCTTTTGCTTAAAAACCATTCCCAAACGGGCGCTTTTGCAGAAATAAAGCGGTATTTCGGAAATTTATGATCGATACTTGGGAATTGACCCACAAAACACGCAAAAAGCAAAAAATCTACTAAAAACCGCGCACAAATACAGAAAAAGGAGTCCGGAGGCGACAAGAAAAAACGAAAACAGTGATTTTACGGCGAAAAATGGAAAGATATGTAAATTTTTTGCCTCTCCGTGTTTTTTGCGCAATTTTTGCCTTTTGTTCGTGAAAAATACGAAACATAAATGATTTTTATCTAAAATCGACGAAAAACCACTCGATAATGCTTGGTTTTGACGCAGGTATTCGCAAAACGTACGAATATAATTTGTGTATAAAAATTCGCTCAATAGGATATATATTCGTATGTGGGCTTGCGTTTGGCGCGCTTCTGTTATGGGGGATCTCGCGCCAAATCTGTGGGTTGGTTGCGCTGTGAGGGCGGTACGCGGCTTGCAAGTTTGCGGGGCGCCTGCACAGCGGTGAGACTCAATCCGGGGCTTGATGTTCGCTGTGTGGGGCGTTGGCTTGTAATATTTGCGGCGATTGGCTGCTTTGTGGGGCACGTCAAGCGTTGTTGCAAGCTCTGCGCCCGGGATGTGGGTGTAGTGCGTTGGCTTGGGTTGTAAGTTCAAATTTCCTATTGAAAAGCTGTGGAAAAAGGGGTATAATTATATTGTATTATGTCTGATTTTTGTGCACAGCTCTCTGCTTTTTGTGCTGTGGCGGCGCAACGCGAAAGAGAATATTTATTCAATTTGGAGATTAGATTTTGGCGACTGAATTTATTATCATAAGGCACGGAGAGAGCCTCGGAAACCTTAACGGTGTTATGCTCGGCCACACCGATCTTGACCTCTCGGAGCTAGGATTTTTGCAGGCTGCTGCGGCAGCAAATCATTTTAAGAATGTGAAAATAGATAAAATATACTCGAGCGACCTTAAAAGAGCCTATAATACGGCTAAGGCACACGCTGATTTGCGAGGTATGGCAGTTGAAACTGACAGGGATTTTCGCGAAATATTTCTCGGCAAATGGGAAAACGCCCGTATTGACGATGTTTCAAGATCTGAGGCTGAACTCTTTTTTGACGGTTGGAGGGCGGGATTTGGCACGTTTACACCGCCCGGCGGGGAAAGCGTTCGTGCATGCGGAGAACGGTTTTATAACGCCGTAATGCGGCTTGCCGAAAAAAACGTAGGGAAAACGGTGCTTATCGCGGCACACGCGGCGGTGATTCGCTCATTTTGGGGTATTATATCTGCCGTGCGCCCTGTAGATTTGGCAGCTGCGATACCGTATCCGCTCAATGCCTCGGCGTCATTCGTTACCTACGACGAAAATAGGCTTGTACCGGGGGAATATTCGGTTGGATCTTACCTTTCCGAGGTTGGGGTTGCCGCGCCAAGATTCTGATTTTGAAAAACGGAGTGAAGAATGCAAAATAGCACGAGAATACTGCTTGTAAGGCACGGAGAGAGCCTTGGGAACAGCAAAAGGATAATGCTCGGGATTACCGACCTCGATATGTCAGAGAGAGGATATCGGCAGGCGAGGGCGTGCGCCGAGTTTTTGAAAAACGAGAAAATCGACGCAATTTACTCAAGCGACTTAAAAAGAGCCTATAACACGGCAGTGCCGCACGCAGAGTTGCGCGGTATGGAAATAATAACCGACGTGCGCCTTCGCGAGACCGACGTCGGAGCATGGGAGAACCGCCCGTTTGCCGAGATTGCCGCTGAGGAGGGCGAGTTATACCTTCTATGGCGCGGAAAATTCGGACCCGTTGTTTTCCCGGGCGGCGAGAACATTATGGCGGCGGGACGGCGGTTTTACGACGCCGTGCTTGATATAGCAGGGAAGAACAAGGGGAAGACGGTTCTTATAACCGCGCACGCAGGAGTTATCCGTTCGTTTTGGGGTCAGCTTCTCGGGCTTTTACCCGAGGAAATCGGTGAGAGGCTGCCGTTTGCCACAAATGCCTCGACGTCATATCTTGCATACGACGGCGCGCGGCTGATACCGGGCGAATACTCGGTTGACCATTATCTTTCCGATGTAGGGGTCCTTGTACCCGGCGCGCTGACAAAGAGCGAAAAACCGACTGAAAAGTAAATAAAAGTTTGCAAAACAACAAAAAAATGCACCTGCTTTTCACAGGCGAAAAGCAGGTGCATTTTTAATTTTGCTTTTACTTAAACAGTCTCGAGAAGAAGCCCTGCCTGCCCTTGGTGTTTGATTCGCCGAGCGAGGCGGCGAAATCCGACAGAAGCTTTTTTTGCTCTGAATTCAGATTTCTGGGCGTTTCGACCATAACCGTGAGAATCAGATTGCCCTTGCGACCCGTATTAATGTCGGGGATTCCGCGACCCTTTAGGGTAAAGCTCGTGCCGCTCTGCGTGCCCTCGGGAATCTGATACTTCTCGGTCTTCCCGCCAAGCGTGGGGATATCGATTTCAGCACCAAGCGCCGCTTCGGCAAAGGAGATGGGAACATCACAGTATATATCGTTGCCGTCGCGGGTAAAGATTTTGTCCTCCTTAACCCTTACCTCAATAATAAGGTCACCGGCAGGACCGCCGTTTCTTCCGGCAGAGCCCTGACCGCGCTTTATTATGCGTTGCATATTATCAATTCCGGCGGGAATCGTGATTTCGAACTTTTTATTGACCTTAACGTAGCCCTTGCCGTTGCAGTTCTTGCAGGGGGTTTTGATAATCTTACCCGTACCGCGACAGCTCTGGCAGGCTCTTTGCGTTTGCATATAGCCGAGCATTGTTTGCTGCTGCACCGTGACCCTGCCCGTGCCGCGACAGGTCGCACAGGTTTCGACCTCCGAGCCCTTCGCAGCTCCGGTCGCGCCGCACTCGCCGCACGCCTCGACCCTTGCAAAGTTTATTTCCTTCTTGCAGCCGAACGCCGCTTCCTCAAAGGAAATCGTAACACGGGTAGCCACATCGTCGCCCTCTACGGGCATATTCTGACGGCTGCGAGAGCCTCCGCCGCCGCCAAAGAATGAGGAGAATATATCACCGAAATCAAAGTCTGCGCCGCCGAAACCGCCGAAACCGCCAAAGCCTTGACCGCCGCCTGCCGACGGATCAAATGCCGCGTGACCGAAGCGGTCGTACTTCGAGCGTTTTTCACTGTCGGAGAGAACCTCGTACGCCTCATTGGCTTCCTTGAACTTCATCTCGGCTTCCTTGTTGCCGGGGTTCATATCGGGGTGATATTTCTTCGCGAGCGAGCGATACGCCTTTTTTATTTCGTCATCGGTTGCCGTTTTGGAAACGCCGAGGACCTCGTAATAATCTCTTTTTTCTGCCATAATAGACCAACCTTAATCCTTGCCTCTATGATGATTGTAGGGCGAGTACAGGTCTGCCTCGCCCTACCTTTTGTCTTTTAGTTGCCGGTCTTGTCTTCGAAGCCTGCGTCGTAGTAGTTGCCATCGGCGTCGGTGCCGGTAGCACCCTCAGCGCCCGCCTGAGCCTCTGCCTGAGCCTTGTAAATCTTCTCAGCGATAGGGTAGAATGCCTTCTGAAGAGCCTCTGTATCAGCCTTGATCGCCTCGGTGTCGCCGCCCTTGAGGGTCTCGCGAAGCTTTTCGATAGCCTCGTTTACGGGCTTCTTGTCGTCATCGGTAATCTTGTCGCCAAGCTCTGTCATAGACTTCTCGGTCTGGAAAATGGTGTTCTCGGCCATATTCTTTATCTCAACGGCCTCTTTCTGCTTCTTGTCCTCCTCGGCAAATTTCTCTGCCTCGTGAACAGCCTTTTCAATGTCCTCTTTAGACATGTTGGTCGAAGAGGTGATGGTGATGTGCTGCTCCTTGCCGGTGCCCTTGTCGCATGCGGTAACGTTTACGATACCGTTTGCGTCAATATCGAAGGTAACCTCAATCTGAGGTACGCCGCGGGGTGCTGCGGGAATACCGTCAAGAATAAATCTTCCGAGGGTGGTGTTGCCTGCCGCCATCTCGCGCTCGCCCTGAAGAACGTGAATCTCAACAGAGGTCTGACCGTCTGCGGCGGTGGAGTAAACCTGACTCTTCTTTACGGGAATCGTGGTGTTGCGGTCGATGATTCTGTTGAATACGCCGCCGAGGGTTTCGATACCAAGCGAGAGGGGAGTTACGTCGAGAAGGAGAACGTCCTTAACGTCGCCGCCGAGAACGCCGCCCTGAATTGCCGCGCCGATTGCTACGCATTCGTCGGGATTAATGCCCTTGAAGGGCTCCTTGCCCATAAATTTCTTGACAGCCTCCTGAACGGCGGGAATTCTCGTAGAGCCGCCGACAAGAAGAACCTTTGATACATCGGACGCCGAAAGACCGGAGTCTGCAAGCACCTTTTTGGTAGGAACCATGGTTGCGTCAACGAGATCGCGGGTGAGCTCGTCAAACTTTGCTCTCGTAAGGGTTGCCTCGAAGTGCTTCGGGCCGGTTGCGTCTGCCGTGATGAAGGGAAGCGAAATTGAGGACGACATAACGCCGGAAAGCTCGATTTTTGCCTTTTCTGCCGCGTCCTTGAGGCGCTGTGCTGCCATCTTATCCTTGCGAAGGTCAAGACCGCCGTTTTCTGCGGCAAAGGTCTCTGCCATCCAGTTTACGATTCTCTCGTCAAAGTCATCGCCGCCGAGCTTGTTGTTACCTGCGGTAGCAAGAACCTCAAATACTCCGTCGGAGATGTCGAGAAGCGATACGTCAAAGGTACCGCCGCCGAGGTCGAAGACCATAATTTTCTGCGATTCCTCTTTGTCCATGCCGTACGCAAGCGCTGCTGCGGTGGGCTCGTTAATAATTCTCTTGACCTCAAGGCCCGCAATCTTGCCCGCGTCCTTGGTAGCCTGACGCTGCGCGTCGGTGAAGTATGCGGGAACGGTAATAACTGCGTCGGTAACCTTGGTTCCAAGATATGCCTCGGCGTCGGCCTTGAGCTTCTGAAGAATCATTGCGGAAATTTCCTGGGGTGTGTAGCTCTTGTCGTCGATGGTAACCTTGACGTCGCTACCCATATCTCTTTTGATAGAGCTTACGGTCTTGTCGGGGTTGGTAACCGCCTGACGCTTTGCAACCTGACCGACGAGACGCTCACCCGTCTTGGTGAAGGCTACGACGGAGGGCGTTGTTCTCGCTCCCTCCGGGTTCGTGATAACTATGGGCTCGCCGCCCTCGAATACTGCGACACAGGAGTTGGTTGTGCCGAGGTCAATGCCTATAATTTTTCCCATTTTAATTTTTCCTCCGAATATAGAAAATAAATTTTAATAACTAAATAATGTATTTTTGTAAACTTTAATTAGCAACTTTAACCATAGCAAAGCGAATTATACGCTTTCCTTTTTTGTATCCCTTTTGGAATACCTCGATGATTTCGCCATCTCCAAGGCTCTCGTCCTCAACGTGGAGCACAGCGTTGTGAAGATTTGGGTCAAAGCTCTCTCCGACAGAGCCGAAGCTCTCAACACCGAGGCTCTCAAGTGCCTGCGTCGCCGCCTTTGCGGTCATGGCGAGCCCCTCCTTAACCTTTTCGCCGTCGTCGTAAAGCGCGGCGCGCTCAAGGTTGTCGATGATGGGGAGCAGGGCAGAAACGGTGTCTCCGAGCGAGCTCTCGTATATTCCGTCCTTTTCCTCGCGTGAGCGACGTCTGAAGTTGTCGTATTCGGCTGCCATTCTGAGGTGCTTATCATTTAGCTCTGCAAGCTCAGACTTCAGTTGCTCGATTTCTGCAAGAAGCTCCTTTTTGTCGGGCTTCTTTTCCTTTTTTTCCTTTTCGGGAGCGGCGCTCTCACAGCCCTCCTCGGTGTTTTTTGTCTTGTTCTCTTCCATAGCAATCTCCGTTCCGCCGCGGCGGCCTTGTCATTCTTACCTTGATTTAATATTCCACGCACGGTCGGGGTTATTCGTAATCCTCTCTGCCGGGCGGCAGTGCATCCTCTGCGAACATGCGGTCTATGCCACGTGCGAGCTTATTTAGCATTTCTATAACTCGCGAATAGTTCATTCGCTTCGGACCGATAACACCGACTGCGAGCTGCTTTCCTCCAACGGTTACGTTTTTGAAAATCAGCGTGGTGTTCTTCATTCCGTCAGGCTCGTTTTCCGCACCGATATAAACGTGTATTCCGTCACCTGCCGAGGTGTGCGATGAAATTACGTCGAGCAGCCTATCCTTTTCCTCAAGAACGCCGAGCAGGCTTCTGAAATCCGAGACGTCGGAGTACTCGGGGTACTGAAGCAGCTTCGTAATTCCCTCAAGCTTGACGTCTGCGGTATCGAGCTCACTCATGGTCTCGTATATAACCTTGATTGCGGGATGGACCATAGCACCCGACGAGCCCATGATGGCTTCCATCTTCACGATGATAGGCATAGTGATAGCGTCGCTTGTAAGATTTACGAGATACATGTTCGCTGCCTCTGTAAATCTGCGAAGCACCTCCTCGGTGAGCGAGAAGGAGAGGTGAATGGTTTTCGTCTTAACGATATCTCCCTCAAAGGTCATAACGAGAAGAAAATCGCGAGGCGAGAGAAGCACGCTCTTAAACTGCACGATTCGAACCTTGCCGAGCCCCGACTTGAAGGCAATGCCCGTGTAGTCGGTGAAAGAAGCGGCAAGCCTTGACGCCTCGGCGAGAATTTCGTCCATCTCGGTGAGCTTGTAGCGAAGCATTTCGTTGATTTCGTCAATCTCCGAGCGAGTGGTGCTGTACTGATTTACGAGCGCGTCAACGTAGTAGCGGTAGCCGAGCTCGGACGGAACTCTGCCTGCTGAGGTGTGCGGCTGCACGAGGTAGCCCATCTCCTCAAGCTCCGCCATTTCGTTTCTTATGGTTGCGGGGGAGCAGGAAATTCTGACGTCCTGGGACAAATACTTGGAGCCGACAGGCTCGCCGTTATTTATGTGAGCATCAACTATTGCCTTGAGAATCTGCATTTTTCGCGGTGTAAGTCGTGAATCGTCCAAGCAAGTCACCTCTTTTCGTCGAATTTTAGCACTTAACACTCGAGAGTGCTAATCTGTGCATATATAATATAACCCTTTTTCGCCGCGCTGTCAATACTTTTGGGAAGAATTTTTATGAATTTTTTGTTAACAATTGATTATCCTCTCGCTAAAGTGCTAAAATGCTAAGAGGGGCTCTCGTGCGACGCGATAATATTAATGTAGAGTTTTTTGGGCGCCACCTTGCTTGCGGTGCTTACCGAAGGGCGTGTGCAGCGCAAATAAATGCTTACAAATCAAGGATATGTGCCGAGGCGTGTCGCAAAAATGCCACCATTGCTCTCTTGCAAGCCGATTTTTTGCCACTTTGCCGCGTGCGCTGAAAAAATTACTTGACTTTGCGCGTTAAATATTATATAATATACGTGTATGACTTTTGTCGGCGCGGGGTAGCTCCGATGACGGTCACTATAAATTTTAATTTTTCGACATAGATTACGATAAAAGTAATCAGAAGGAGGTGTAAATTGGATCCTATTTTAGCAATAGTTATAGGAGCAGTCGCTGGCATTTTAGTTGGCTTTGCGATAGGCTTTATAATTCGCAAAATTCTTGCTGAAAAGAAGCTCGGCTCCGCAGAGGAGCAGGCGAGAAAGATTCTTGAGGACGCTATAAAGAATGCTGAAAGCGCCAAAAAGGAATCTATCATAGCGGCTAAGGAAGAAATATTCCAGCTTAAAAAGGAAACCGACTTTGACCTCAAGGAACGCCGCAAGGAGGTGTCCCGCCTTGAGCGTAGAATAGCGCAAAAGGAGGAATCTCTTGACGCAAAGCTTGAAGGTCTTGAAAGAAAAGAGGCGGCGCTCGCCGAAAAGAGCGCGGAGGCAGACAGAATCAAGGGTGAGATTCAGAAAACCCTTGAGGGTCAGATTGCCATGCTTGAAAAAATCGCGGGCCTTACCCGCGAGGACGCCAAGGCAGAGCTCGTAGCCAAGCTTGACAGTGAAATGCAGCACGAGACCGCACTGAAAATTTCGGAGTACGAGGAGAAATTCAGAGACGAGGCAGACGCCAAGGCAAAGGACATTCTCTCGCTTGCAATTCAGCGCTTTGCCGCAGAGCACGTGAGCGAGATTGCCATATCCGTCGTTGAAATACCCGGCGACGAGATGAAGGGCAGAATTATCGGACGCGAGGGTAGAAATATTCGCGCTATTGAAAATCTTATCGGTGTGGAGCTCATCATCGACGACACACCCGACGTTATCACCGTATCGGGCTTCGATCCCGTTCGCCGCGAGATTGCGCGCATAGCGCTTGAGAAGCTTGTGAGCGATGGACGTATCCATCCCGCGAGAATCGAGGAGATGGTCGAAAAGGCTCGCCGCGAGGTTGACGGAGCTATTAAGCAGGCGGGCGAGCGCGCCATCTTTGAGACGGGCGTTCACGGGCTGCACCCCGAGCTTATCAAGCTGCTCGGCAGAATGAAGTACCGCACCTCTTACGGGCAGAACGCGCTGCGCCACTCGATTGAGGTTTCTATGCTCGCGGGTGTCATAGCGGAGGAGATGGGCGTTGACGCTACCATGGCTCGCAGAGCGGGTCTTCTTCACGATATCGGTAAGGCGATGACTGCTGAGGTTGACGGCTCTCACGTTCAGCTCGGTGTCGACATTGCTACCAAGTATCGCGAGAACAAGGATATCATTCACGCAATCGAGGCACACCACGGTGACGTTGATCCCACGACGGCTCTTGATTTCATCATTCAGGCAGCAGACGCTATCAGCGCGGCAAGACCAGGCGCGCGCCGTGAGGACGTTGAAAACTACATTAAGAGGCTTCAGAAGCTCGAGGAGGTTGCAGGCTCGTTTGACGGAGTCGATAAGACCTTCGCGATTCAGGCAGGCCGAGAGGTTCGCATTATGGTCAAGCCCGAGGCTGTTAACGATGACAGGATGAAGCTTCTTGCAAGAGATATCGCAAAGAAGATCGAAAACGAGCTTGACTACCCCGGACAAATCAAGGTCAGCGTTATCAGAGAAAGCCGTACCGTAGAGTACGCAAAATAAGAAAAATGCTCGCTTGACGGGCAGGAAAACGAGCGAATTTTTTCGCTCGTTTTCAGTTAATATACCGCTTTTGCGGATAGAAAAGAGATTGATTTTGAAAATACTTGTTATCGGTGACGTAACAAGCCCCTCCGGTGTTGAGCACCTCACGGGGAGGCTTTGGAAATTCAGGGAGAAAAACCGAATAGATTTGTGCGTTGTCAACGGTGAGAACGCCGCCTTTGTCACGGGGATATCGCCCGAGCTTGCCGAGCTTCTTTTGCGCGGAGGCGCTGACGTAATCACAGGCGGTAACCATACGCTCCGCAACAAGGCCGCCTACGGCTTCCTCGACGAGTGCCCCGCGATTATAAGACCTATAAACTTCGGTGACGCTGCTCCCGGGCGCGGCTATGCTATCGTTGACGTCGCGGGCTACCGCGCGCTTGTCATAAACGCTATGGGTAACGTGCATATAGACCCGACGCTTGACGCGCCGTTTTCGTATATTGATAGGGTTCTTGCGTACGAGGCGGGAAATTACGACCTCTCGGTCCTTGATATTCACGCCGAGGCGACGGGCGAGAAGCTCGCCGTGGGGCATGCTTACGACGGCAAAATCAACGTTATCTTTGGAACTCATACCCACGTACAGACCGCCGACGCGCAGATTTTGCCGCACGGGTCGGGATATATTACCGACGTTGGAATGTGCGGCGAGTCTGGCGGAATACTCGGAATGGACAAGGAATGCGTGATAAAGCGAATGACGAGTCACCTGCCGCACAAGTTCGTCCCCGCCTCGGGTGAGTGCGTTGCAAACGGAGTTATATTTGACCTTGACGTGTCTGCGGGCAGAGTTGTATCGGTCGAGCGAGTGAGTTTTTAATTTTCAGAGGTTTTATGGAGCTTTTTACAAGGATTGCAGTAATAGGTGCGGGGCACGCCGGTATTGAGGCGGCGCTCGCGGCGGCGAGAATGGGGCTTGACACCGTTCTCTTTACCATAAATCTTGACGCGGTGGCAAATCTGCCCTGCAACCCCTCGATAGGCGGCAGCGCAAAGGGGCATCTCGTGTACGAGATTGACGCGCTCGGTGGCGAAATGGGCTATGCGGCAGACAGGGCGACAATTCAGTCGAGAACGCTCAATCTTGGCAAGGGCGCTGCCGTTCATTCAAAAAGGGTGCAGGCAGACAGAAACGAATATAAAAAAATAATGAAAGAGACCCTCGAGCGCGAGAAAAATCTGCGCCTCGTGCAGTCGGAGATTGTCGAGCTTGTCTGCGATGAGGAGTCCGACGGTAGCTATCGCGTAAATGGAGTGAAAACCCACCTTGGCGAGATTTGGCACGCGAGTCGTGTTATCGTCGCGACGGGTACTTATCTTGAGTCGCGCGTGTTCGTCGGTGACGGCGTTTTTTCGTCGGGACCTGACGGCATGCTTCCTGCAAGGGGGCTTTCCGCCTCGCTTGCGAGCCTCGGTATAGAGCTTCTTCGCTTTAAGACGGGCACGCCTGCGCGCGTACACCGCCGTTCGATCGACCTCGATAGTCTTGAGGTTCAGGACGGTGAGCCCGGGCCTATGCCGTATTCCTCGCGCACCGAGGGCTACGTTGCGGAAAGCGTAAACCGAGTCTCCTGTCACGTCGTTTATACAAACGAAAGAACTCACGCGATAATAAATGAAAACCTCGCGCGCTCGGCTATGTATTCTGGGAATATTGTCGGTCCCGGACCGCGCTACTGCCCGTCTATTGAAACGAAGCTTGTGCGCTTTGCCGACAAGCCGCGCCACCAGCTTTTCATAGAGCCGTGCGGTCTTGATACCGACGAGATGTATATTCAGGGCTTTTCAACCTCTATGCCAACCGACGTGCAGTATGAAATGCTGCGCTCGCTTGAGGGATTCGAGAGGGCAGAAATAATGCGCTACGCCTACGCCATAGAGTACGACGTTGCCGAGCCGACCCAGCTTTACCCAACGCTTGAATTCAAGAGAGTTCACGGTCTTTACGGCGCGGGGCAGTTTAACGGCACCTCGGGCTACGAGGAAGCGGCGGCACAGGGGCTCGTCGCGGGCATAAACGCCGCCCTTGCAGAGCTTGGCAAAGAGCCAATGGTGCTCACTCGCGACTCGTCTTATATCGGCACGCTGATTGACGACCTTGTGACAAAGGGGGCTCGCGAGCCGTACAGAATGATGACCTCGCGCTCGGAGTACAGGCTGCTTCTCCGTCAGGACAACGCAGACCTGCGCCTTACCGAAATCGGTCACAGAGTCGGGCTGATAGACGACGTAAGATATGCCGCGTTTCTTCGTAAAAAGGAAGCGATAGAGCGCGAGATTAAAAGGCTTGAGCAGACGAGTGTCGCACCGTCTGACGAGGTAAACGCGCTCCTTTCTGAGTGCTCATCAACACCGATTTCCACGGGTGTAAGGCTTGCCGAGCTGCTCCGCCGTCCCGAGCTCTCCTATGAGGCTCTCGCGAGGATAGATACGACTCGTACCGAGCTTTCGCGCGCTGAGGCGCGCGCTGCCGAGGTGGCGGTCAAATATGCGGGCTACGTCAAGCGCGAGCTTGCCGAGGCAGAGAGGGCAAAGAAGCTTGAATCAAGGCTTCTTCCCGAGGACATAGACTACAAAAAAATAACGGGACTTCGTCTTGAATCAGCGGAAAAGCTCGATAAGATTCGCCCGAGAAATCTCGGTCAGGCATCGCGTATAAGCGGCGTAAACCCCGCCGATATCAGTGTGCTCCTTATATACCTTTCTTCATACAAATCCTAACCCGTGTTAAAAATAAGAGGTCGCTCGAGAACCGAGCGACCTCTTTCTTATGTTATTTTGCACTGATATTTATCCCGAAGATTTTAGCAAGCAGGCGCCTGACGAACCTCGGAGAACGAATCACGACGATTTTCATTTGTCTATCCTTTCGTTGCTTTGGGGTTTCCCATACTCATTTTATGAAAAAAAGCAAATCGGGTGACTATTTGTCAAGCAGCCTCTTTAAGACGGGATAAAAAGCGGCTCTGCCGCCTTGCGGATTTCTTGGTTTTTATATTGATTTGAGAATAGACTCGACCCTTGCAAGAGCCTCGTCGATTTTGTCAAGCTCCTTGCCGCCGCTCATTGCGCTGTCGGGACGTCCGCCGCCCTTGCCACCGCAGATTGCCGATATCTCGCGGAGAATGTTGCCCGCATGCGCGCCTGCCTTGACAGCGTCAGCGCCTGCCGCCGCAACGAAATTGAGCTTGCCTTCGGATACTGCCGCGAATACCGCAACGCCGTCGGGGTATTTCGCCTTGACGGTGTCTGAGAGCGCTCTGGCTGCGTCGGGGCGCATATCAACACGCGCGGTGAGCAGCTTGAAGCTTCCTACCTCTCGAAGCGAGGAGAGGAGCGACTCGGTTTTTATCTCGGTGAGTCTTGCGTTTGCACTCTCAAGCTCGCGTCGCAATTCCTTCATTTCTGACTGAATTGCCTCGGCGCGCTTTGCAATCGCCGTGGGGTTGGGAGATTTAAGCTCCTTTGCGGTGTCGTGGATAAGTCTGTCCTTTTCGGAGATGAGCGCGAGAACTCCCGTGCCCGTCGTGCCCTCAATTCTCCTGACGCCTGCCGCAACTGAGCTCTCGGAGATAATCTTGAAGAGCCCAAGCTCGCCTGTATTGGAGGCGTGCGTGCCGCCGCAAAGCTCGGTCGACGACGAGCCGATTTTAACGACTCTGACGATATTTCCGTATTTTTCTCCAAAGAGTGCCATAGCGCCCATTTGGCGAGCCTTGTCGGGCGTTGTTTCTATCGTCTCACAGGCCTCTGCTAAAAGGATGTTTTCGTTAACAATCGTCTCGACCGCTTCGAGCTCCTCTGCCGTCATAGCTGCGAGGTGAGTGAAGTCAAAGCGCACCCTGTGCTCGTCAACGTACGAGCCTGCCTGCTCGACGTGAGTGCCGAGCACCTGACGGAGTGCTGCCTGTAAAAGGTGAGCTGCCGAGTGGTTTCTCTTTATGGAAAGACGTCTTTTTTTATCAAATGCTACCGAAACGGTACCCCCCGTGTGAAGAATTCCGTTCTCAACACGGCACTCGTGAATATAAACACCGTTCGTTTTCTTAGTGTCAAGCACTGAGAGGAGAGTGTCGCCTGCCTTGATGAATCCGGTATCGCCTACCTGACCTCCGCCCTCGCCGTAGCATACGGTTCTGTCAAGAATAACAGAGCATTCGCCCTCGGAGATTTCGTCGACCGCCGCGCCGTCTGTGATAATCGTGACAACCTTTGCCTCGCACTCGTCGTCCCCGTAGCCGAGGAACTCTGTGGGCGCTATGTTTTCAAGAAGCGATTTTGAGGAGTCCGACCAGCCAGAGATGTTGCCGCGCGCGGCTCTCGCCCTCTCCTTTTGCTCGTTCATGAGAGAGAGGAAGGCGTTCTCGTCAATTTTCAGCCCCGACTCCTCTGCAATCTCGCGAGTGAGGTCAATGGGGAAGCCGAAGGTGTCGTAGAGCTTGAAGGCGTCGGCGCCCGAGAGCGTGTCAGAGCCGTCCTTTTTGCAGTCGGCGATAACACCCGAAAGAATACCGAGACCTGCGTCTATCGTTGCGTTGAAGCGCTCCTCCTCAAGAACTATGACCTTGAGAATATAATCGCGCTTCTCACGAAGCTCGGGGTATGCACCCTCGTTTTGCGAGATAACTATCTCGGAAAGACCCTTTAGGAACATACCCTCAATACCGAGCAGCTTGCCGTGACGGCAGGCGCGGCGGATAATACGGCGAAGCACGTAGCCGCGACCCTCGTTTGAGGGGATAACTCCGTCGGAAATCATAAAGGTTGCGCTTCTTACGTGGTCGGTGATGACGCGGATAGAAACGTCGTCGTCACTCTCCTTGCTGTAGGTCTTGCCCGCAATAGAGCAGACGGTGTCGAGCAGGTGTCTTACTGTATCAACCTCAAAGAGGTTGTCCACACCCTGCATAACGCATGCGAGGCGCTCAAGACCCATACCCGTGTCAATATTTTTTTGTGAAAGCTCGGTGTAGTTACCCGCGCCGTCGTTATTGAACTGCGAGAAAACGTTGTTCCAGATTTCCATAAACCTGTCGCAATCGCAGCCGGGCTTGCAGTCGGGAGAGCCGCAGCCGTATTTTATTCCTCTGTCGAAATAAATCTCCGAGCAGGGGCCGCAGGGCCCCGTGCCGTGCTCCCAAAAGTTGTCTGCCTTGCCGAGCTTGACTATATGCTCCTCGGGAACGCCGATTTTGTCGCGCCAGATGGTGTACGCCTCGTCGTCCTGCTCGTAAACCGAGGGCCAGAGAAGCTCTGCGGGAATCTCAAGCGTTTCAGTAAGGAACTCCCACGCCCACGGAATAGCCTCGTTTTTGAAATAGTCGCCAAACGAGAAGTTGCCGAGCATTTCAAAATACGTGCCGTGGCGTGCCGTGTGTCCGACTCTTTCAAGGTCGGGCGTTCTTATGCACTTTTGGCAGGTGCAAACTCTGTTTCTCGGAGGCTCCTCCTCGCCCGTGAAGAATTTCTTCATAGGCGCCATGCCGGAGTTTATGAGAAGAAGCGATTTATCGTTTCTCGGTATCAGCGAAAAGCTGGGTAGTCTTAAGTGTCCTTTGCTCTCAAAGAACGAAAGAAACTTTTCGCGAAGGTCGTTTAAGGAAGTCCATTTCATTTTGTCAACTCTCCTATCTTGATTTTCAAGAATGTATTATACCACAAAATACATACAAAGTCAATACGCGCGCGTGATTTTACCTCAAACAAAAGCGAACGTATGTGCTATTGACAAAACGTTATCTCCATAGTATAATTGTCTTATTGTGAAACGGAGGTTTCAAATATGAATGTAGAGGAAAGATTTCTAAAATACGTGGGATATAACACGACCTCGTGCGAGGAAAGTGAGAGCGTGCCCAGCACCGAGGGGCAGCTCGTGCTTGCGCGGGTGCTGTGCGAGGAGCTTCTCACCCTCGGGCTTGTCGATGCAAGAGTTGATAAGCACGGTTACGTTTACGCAACCCTTCCCGCAAACGCCGAGGGCTACGCCTCGGTGGGACTCATAGCGCATATGGATACCTCAGACGCAGCAAGCGGTGAGAATATCAAGGCGCGCACGGTTTTGTTTGACGGCAA
This sequence comes from Eubacteriales bacterium, assembly GCA_045657165.1. GTDB lineage: Bacteria > Bacillota > Clostridia > Oscillospirales > CAG-272 > UBA1740. The sequence continues at coordinate 9,228 of JAZOSP010000104.1, read as the reverse complement.
GGATATTCTTCTAAACGATAAGGAGGGTATCGTGATGAGGGTAGACGACTACCCGAGTCTCAAAAACCACATAGGCAAGCACGTAATAGTGACCGACGGTATGACGCTTCTCGGTGCTGACGACAAGGCAGGAATTGCTGAAATTATGACGGCACTTGAGAAAATAATCGACACGGGTATGCCCCACGGCAAAATTTGCGTGGCGTTCACGCCCGATGAGGAGATAGGCAGGGGAGCCGATCACTTTGACGTCGGGGCGTTTTTGGCAGACTATGCCTACACGCTTGACGGCGGTGCTATCGGTGAGCTTGAATACGAGAACTTCAACGCCGCGTCGGCAAAGGTCGCCGTTCACGGAATATCCATTCACCCGGGCTCAGCAAAGGATAAGATGAAAAACGCGGCAAGAATTGCCGCGGAGTTCGACAGCCTTTTGCCGTCCGACGAAATTCCCGAGAGAACCTCGGGCTACGAGGGCTTCCACCACCTGACTTCAATGCGCGGCGAGTGTGAATACGCCGAGTTAAATTACATTATCCGCGACCACGACAGAGAAAAATTCGAGGCGAAAAAGGCAGAGTTTTCCCGCGTGGCGGCTCTGCTTAACGAAAGGTATGGGGGTGTCGTCGAGCTTGAGCTTCGCGACTCCTACTACAACATGAAGGAGATAATCGACAAGCACCTTTATACAGTGGAGCGTGCGAGCGAGGCCATGGTGAGGCTTGGCATACAGCCGATTACCGTACCGATTCGCGGCGGAACAGACGGCTCGCGCCTCTCGTTTATGGGTCTTCCTTGCCCAAATCTCGGAACGGGCGGCGAAAACTTCCACTCAAGATTCGAGTACGCAGTTGTTGAGTCAATGGAGAAATGTGTCGAGCTTGTAGTTGAAATACTAAAGGGCGCTTTGGCGCTTTGAAAGAAAAGCTCGCTCCGAGATGGAGCGAGCTTTATTTATGCGATTTTTGCCTTTTTTCTATCAATGAAAAGCAAAACGACCGATACTGCAACCGTCGCGAGCTCGGCAAGCGGTATAGACCACCAGATAGACTCGTAGCCAAAGAGAGGTGGCATGGCGAGCACGAGGAGAACGGGGAGCACAAGACCGCGAAGAAGCGATATCAGCACCGAGAAGCCTTGGCGCAGCACCGATTGCAGATAATATGAGGCAACTATACTGATTCCCGCAACCGGGAGCGCTGCGGTATAGGCTCTGACAATGTCGGGCCCGACAAGGAGCACCTCGTCTGTGACGTCCATATAAAATCGGAGTATGAGCTCGGGAAAAATAAGCGTAAAGAGTAGGAACAGTATCCCCATAGCCCCGGCAGATATAAGAGCGATTCTCAGCGCCGCGCGCGAGCGCTCGGGCTCGCCCGCACCGTGGCTTGTCGCCACGATGGGCTGAAGGGCTGTGCCCGTTGCATAGAAAAGACAGTAAAAGAGAACGAGCACCGTCGAGGCGGTCCCGTATACGGCAAGATGTGTGTCGCCGAGTCCTGACATAATCACCCTGATAAACACAAGTCCTGTTATTCCGCTTGCCAGCTCGATGACAAAAGCGGAGAAGCCTACCGAAAATATGTGCCTCGTTCTTGTGAGAATTTTATCGGGCTTTGCAAGCTTTAGTTTACATTTTCTCCTGAAAAAGTAGAAAATTACAATAACAAAGGCAACCGTCTGGCCAAGTGCTGTCGCAAGCCCCGCGCCGAAAAGTCCAAGTCCGAGCCCGAAATCAAAAACAAAGAATACGTCCCCGAACATATTGAATATGCCGCCTATTATCGTGGCGACTGTGGGTATTACGGTCTCGCCGTCGCCTCTTATAAATGGGGTTATCGCCGCGCACATAGTAAAGGTCGGTGCCGATACAGAAAGCGGTCGCATATATTCAATAGAGTATTTCAGTACCTCGCCCTCTGCGCCGAAGAAGCGCAAAATAGGCTCGGGGAAAAGAACGAACGCAAGAGTTGTAATAACGCTCGTTACGAGTGCGAAGATAAAGGATATCGTAAAATATCCGTCGGCATCGCGCGAGTTTCCCGATCCGCGGCGGTTGTTCATCATTATTGAGCCGCCAACCCCGACAAGAAGACCCGGTGCAAACATAATCGGCCAAAGCGGATTAACGCACGCAACCGCAGCGCTACCGAGAGGGCCTGCGTACTGACCCATACAAATGCAGTCAACGCTCGAGTATATCGTTGTTACAATTGTGCTTCCTAGTGCGGAAAAGAGCATTTTGAAATAAAGCCCCGACACTCTGTCGCGCGCAAGGTTCATGTCTTAACCCCCTGTCAAAATTCATACCACGGAATTATACCATATTATCGGGTAAATGTCAAGTCACAATCTATTGACAAGCCGCTGAAAAAATGGTAAAATAATAGCCGACAAAAGAGAGGACGGACAAAATGAATATTATACCGGATATAATTTATAACGTCGGGCTTCTGTTTATCATGATGGTGCCCGGCGTGATTCTGAAAAAATGCGGGCTTTCCTCAGATGGGCTCGGCAAGGGGATATCAAACCTCGTTTTGTATATCGCGCAGCCCGCGCTTATATTTCTTGCATACCTTCGAGAGTTCTCGTGGGAGCTGCTTATAAATTCGGCGTACGTGCTCGGGCTTTCTATCATAGCGCATATTATATTCTCGACGGTGGCTCTTTCAGCATACCGACGCGCACCCGACGCGGCGCGCAGAATGCTTCGCTTCGCGACGATTTTCTCAAATGCGGCGTTTATGGGAATTCCGCTTATCAGCGCGATTTTTGACAGCACCTTCCCCGAGGCGACAGTTTACGCTTCAATTTATAATATTACCTTTAATTTCTTCCTTTGGTCGCTCGGAGTGTATATCTGCACCGACGACAGAGACGAGGACGGCGACGGAGTAACCGACGGGGGTATAGCAACCGACTACCACGAGGTAAGACGCAAGAAAAAGAGTACCGCCTCGCCGATAAAGGCACTCTATCATCCCGTGACTATTGCGGCGCTTCTTGGACTTGTTTTCTTCATTTTCCCGATACACGGGGTAGTGGATGATTTTGCCGGCGGAATTATTAGAGACTCGCTAGAAATGCTGCGAGCGCTCGTCGCGCCTCTTTCAATGACGGTTATAGGGCTTCGCCTTGCGGATATGAGGTTTGACGGAGTTCTCAGGGACAAGCCGATGTACCTATTTCTTGCTTTGCGTCACCTCGTTTTGCCTGTCGCGGTCGTTCTCGTTATTAAGCTTTTCTCGGTGTGCGGACTGACAATCGACAACGTGGTTTCAACCGTCGTTGTGATTATGGCGGCAGCTCCTGCGGCGTCCTCGGCAACGATGTTTGCGGAAAAATATGACTGTGACGCGGTGTACGTATCCCGACTTGTGACTATCTCAACAATCCTGTCTATTGCTACAATGCCGCTTGTTATAATGCTATTTAATCTTCTTTTACCCGCATAAGACTGTATGCCCCGTGTCGCAAAATTCGCGACACGGGGCGGTTTTATTCCTCAAAATCGTCCTTTTTGTGACGGAAGATAAGGCGTGAGAGCGCCCGTCTGTTAAAGGGGATAAGCGGGTAGAGATATCTATGCTTGCCCGATACGGTGGTATTTGTCGCAACGAACACGCAAAAGAGGATGATGCCTGCAATAAAGCCGTAAATTTTGAAAATTGCCACGAGAATAAGAATCATAACGCGCATAAACTTGAAGGCGTAGCCGAGCTCGTAGTTTTGCTGGGCGAAGTTTGCTATCGCAACGAACGCCATATAGAGTATAACGTCGCCGGAGAGCCAGCCGACGTCAACGGCGAAATCTCCGAGAATAAGAGCGCCGACGACCGAGAGCGAGTTTGAGAGAATGTCGGGGGTGTTCATCGAGGCGATTTTGAGACCGTCTATGGCAACCTCGGCAAGCAGAAGCTGGAGTAGAATCGGTAGCGCGCCCGCGTCGTCGGGCACGATAAAGGCAAGCCCGGGCGGCAGGAGAGCCTCGTATTCGATAGCGAGATACCATAGCGGCGTTATGATAACCGACAAAAGAAGAATTGCCGTTCTCACAAGCCGCAGATAATTACCCGTCAGAGGCGGGAAGTAGTAGTCAGAGGTTTCCTCGATATAATCAAAAATTGAGGTCGGAAGTACCATTGCCAAGGGCGAGGTGTCGCAGAGGACTATCACGTTGCCCTCAAGCAGCTGTGCCGAGGCGGTGTCGGGACGCTCCGTTGTGCGGATTTTGGGAAAGGGGTTGAGCCACCCCGTGCGTATTAGGGATTCGGCAAGGCTCTGATATCCGAGGGTCACCGATTTTGGCTTGATTTTGCTGATTTTCCGCTTGACCTCTCTGACGGTGTCCTCGTCAGCCACGCCTTTCATATAGCATACGACGACGTCGGTTTCCGACGAGCCTCCGATATTGAAGTGCTCCATTGTGAGGCGCGGGTCGCGTATTCTTCGCCTTATCAAGGCGGTGTTTACAACCAGCGTTTCAACGAATCCGTCGCGAGCGCCCTGCATAACCCTGTCGCCCTCGGGCTCAGCGGTCTGCCTCGCGGGGTAGGTGCGCAAATCGAGGAGTATCGCCACGTCGTCAAAGCTTTCCGCAAGCAGTGCTGTCTGTCCCGACAGGACGGCCCGTATGATTTTTTTCGACTCACGGCAAAGCTCCACCTCCACGTATGGTATTCGCCGCTCGAGCGCCTCGGCAGAGTCAATACTCTTTTGGGAGAGTAAAAACTGCATAATGCGGAGCATTTCTCCGTCCTTGACAAAGCCGTCAATATAGAAAAAACAGGTATCCTTATCACATACGGTAAGATGTCTTTCTATTATGTCAAAGCTCTCGTTCACGCGAAGCCGCTCGCGCAAAAGAAGCGTGTTGAGATTGTAATCGCCGTAAAGTATTTCCTCGCTCATCGCATACCGCCCATCAAAAGTGTTTTTCATATTTTTGGCATAAGAGGAAGAAAATATACGGCGAAAGAGGCAAAGAAAAAAGTCCGAAAGAGCCGACCCGTGTCAGCTTTTCGGGCTTTTTGTTTGTTCTATTTTTGCTTTACGCTTACCTCACCTGTGTAAACGCGGCGAAGGTCACCGCCCGCACGAACTAAAAGCGAGTAGTCTGGCAGAACGTCGACGGCTGTGCCGTCGTAGGGCGGGCTCGCCATAACCGTGACCTCGCTGCCAAGGGTGAGCGAGAGGAGCCTATATTCCTCGTAATAGACGGGAGAGAGGAAGTCATCTATGCCAAAGAGAAATTCTTCGATTATCTCGGCGGCGACTGTCGCGGGGTCAAGAGATAGCCCCGTTTCCGCCTCAACCGAGGTGGCAATAGTGGATAGCTCGTCAGAGAGGGCGGAGCTTTCAAGATTCAGCCCTATACCGCAAACGGCATAGCTGAGGCTGCCGTCAGAGCGCGCCTCGCCCTCGGTGAGGATTCCCGCAAGCTTTTTGCCGCCAAGATATAGGTCGTTGACCCATTTTATGCGCGGCTCGGCTCCCGATAGGCGCTTTATGACGTGTGCAAGCTTAACTGCCGCGTATGCGGTAATAGCCGTCGCCGATTCGGCGCTTGATTTGGGATAGAAAAGAAATGATATATAAATACCGCCTCTCGGTGAGGCAAATGAGCGCCCGAGCCTGCCCCTGCCGCCCGTCTGCTCATCAGCGATGAATACAACGGGTGACGTCGCACCCGTGTCGCGAATTTTGCCATATTCCTTGGCTCTCGTGTTAGTCGAGTCGGTGACTTGATAGTAGCGTATCTCGGGGATTTTTATACCAGAGTGAAAAAGCCGCTCTTCTATTTTGCTTTTCGTATCCACGCTCTTATCGCCTCGTTTCCTGGTTTTCTTAAAGTATAGCATATCTTAAGGAGCTTGTCAATAAAGCCCGCGCCTATAAATTTCTCATAAGGGCTTGACAAAATCTAAAAAATATATTAGAATATAAAAGCAAAGATAAAGGCTATGATGGAAAGAGTAGCACGGATACTCCTATCAGAGAGTCGGCGGTTGGTGCGAGCCGACAGGTACACGTGTGAAAATCACTCCGGAGCCGCACCGCCGAGAGAGATTTAAGCGGTGACGTTCGCCGCGTTAAGGCGTTGAGGTGCGGATTTTCCGCAAACTCGGGTGGTACCGCGGTAATTCGCCCCGAGCAGTTTTTTGCTGCCCGGGGCTTTTTTGTTTGAAAAATATTTTTTGGAGATAGAGCTATGGAAATTTACGAAAAGGTGTCAACGAGTCTTAATTTCGTTGACAGAGAAAAGGCGACAAGACGCTTCTGGGAGGAAAACGGCGTCTTTGAAAAAAGCATTAAATCTCGCGAGGGACGCGAGAACTATACCTTCTTTGACGGTCCTCCCACGGCGAACGGAAAGCCGCATATCGGTCACGTTCTGACCCGCGTTATCAAGGATATGGTGCCGAGATACCAGACGATGAAGGGAAAGCGCGTTCTTCGTAAGGCAGGCTGGGACACCCACGGTCTTCCCGTTGAGCTTGAGGTTGAGAAGAAGCTCGGTATTGACGGCAAGGACCAGATAGAGAGCTACGGACTTGAGCCGTTTATCGGCCACTGCAAGGAGTCAGTGTGGAAGTATAAGGAAATGTGGGAGGACTTCTCCGGTACCGTCGGCTTCTGGGCGGATATGGACAATCCCTACGTCACCTACACCAACGACTTTATCGAGTCGGAGTGGTGGGCACTCAAGAAAATTTGGGACAAGGGGCTCCTCTATAAGGGCTTCAAGATTGTTCCTTACTGCCCGCGCTGCGGCACGCCCCTCTCCTCTCACGAGGTTGCGCAGGGCTACAAGACCGTCAAGGAGCGCTCGGCAATAGTTCGCTTTAAGTGCGTAGGTGAGGACGCATACTTCCTCGCGTGGACGACGACCCCGTGGACGCTCCCCTCGAATACCGCTCTTTGCGTAAACCCGAAGGACACCTACTGCAAAGTGAAGGCTGTCGACGGCAGAGTTTATTACATGGCAAAGGCGCTGCTTGACTCGGTGCTCGGTTCACTCGAGCGCGAGGAAGGGACACCTGCTTACGAGATTCTCGAGGAGATGGAGGGTATCTCGCTTGAGGGCAGAGAGTACGTTCCGCTTTGGGAATGTACCGCAGAGGCAGCAAGAAAGCAAAAGAAGCGCGCACACTACGTCACTGCCGACAGCTACGTAACGATGTCTGACGGTACGGGTATCGTTCACATTGCGCCCGCCTTCGGTGAGGACGACTCGCGCGTTGGTAGAAGATACGACCTGCCCTTCGTGCAGTTCGTTGACGGCAAGGGAGAGATGACGGCTGATACCCCCTACGGCGGTATTTTTGTTAAGAAGGCAGACCCTGTTATTCTCACCGACCTTGAAAAAGAGGGTAAGCTTTTTGCAGCACCCAAGTTCGAGCACGACTATCCGCACTGCTGGAGATGTAACACTCCCCTCATCTACTACGCTCGCGACACATGGTTCATCAAGATGACCGAGGTGCGCGAGAACCTCATAAGAAACAATAATACTGTAAATTGGATTCCCGAAAATATCGGAAAGGGAAGATTTGGCGACTGGCTCGAGAACGTTCAGGACTGGGGTCTTTCGCGTAACCGCTATTGGGGTACGCCTCTCAACATCTGGGAGTGCTCCTGCGGTCACCGCCACTCGATAGGCTCTATCGCAGAGCTTCGCGAGATGTCGAAGAATTGCCCCGAGAACATCGAGCTCCACAGACCCTTTATCGACGAGGTGACTCTAGTTTGTCCCGAGTGTCAGGGAGAAATGCGCCGAGTGCCCGAGGTTATCGACTGCTGGTTTGACTCGGGATCTATGCCCTTTGCACAGTGGCACTACCCCTTCGAGAATAAGGAAGTGTTCGAGTCGCAGTTCCCCGCAGATTTCATCAGCGAGGGCGTTGACCAGACACGCGGCTGGTTCTACTCGCTTATGGCGATATCCACGCTTATCTTCGATAAAGCTCCTTACAAAAACGTTCTCGTTCTCGGCCACGTGCTTGATAAAGAGGGACAGAAGATGTCGAAGTCAAAGGGCAACGCGGTTGACCCGTTCGACGCTCTCGAGCAGTACGGAGCAGATGCTATCCGTTGGTATTTCTACTCTAATTCGGCACCCTGGCTTCCCAACCGCTTCTACGGTGAGGCGGTAGTTGAGGGGCAGAGAAAGTTTATGGGAACGCTTTGGAACACCTACGCGTTCTACGTGCTTTACGCAAATATCGATGGCTTTGACCCGACTAAATATTCGCTTGATAAGGCGTCGCTTACCGTGATGGATAAGTGGATTCTCTCAAAGCTCAATTCCGCGGTAAAATCGGTTGACGCCTACCTCGGCGCATACAAGATTACCGAGGCAACGAGAGTCCTTGAGGACTTCGTCGACCAGCTCTCGAACTGGTACGTTCGCCGCAGCCGCGAGCGCTTCTGGGTCAAGGATATGCCCGCCGACAAGGTGAACGCATACATGACTCTTTACACCTCGCTTGTGACGGTTGCAAAGGTCGCAGCCCCCTTCATTCCCTTTATGGCAGAGGATATCTACCGCAACCTCGTATGCTCTGTTGATAAGTCGGCGCCCGTGTCGGTTCACCTTTGCGACTACCCTGTCGCTGACGAGTCCATGATAGATGGGTCGCTTGAAGAGAATATGGAGGAGGTTGTGGACGTCGTAGTGCTTGGCAGAGCCTGCCGTAACGCAGCGGCTGTCAAGAACCGCCAGCCAGTCAGAAAGATGTACGTCAAGGCAGACAAGACCCCCGACGAGAGCTTCATCGCGGTTATCGCGGAGGAGCTTAACGTCAAGGAGGTTGAGTTCACCGACAACGTAACCGACTTTACTACCTACACCTTTAAGCCCCAGCTTCGAACCGTCGGTCCGAAGTACGGAAAGCACCTCGGTGCTATAAGGAATATCCTCTCCGCCCTTGACGGCAATGCCGCAATGGACGAGCTTCGCGCAAGTGGTGCTATCAGCTTTGAGGCAAACGGCGACACCGTCACTCTTACCGAGGAGGACCTTCTTATCGAGATGACGAAGAAGGATGGCTTCGAGTCGCTCGGTGACAGAGGCGTTACCGTCGTTATTGACAAGAACCTCACGCCCGAGCTTATCGAGGAGGGTAACGTGCGCGAGATAATCTCGAAGATTCAGACCATGCGTAAGGACTCCGGCTTTGAGGTTATGGACAATATTAAAATTGCCTTCTCGGGTAACGACAC
>JAZOSP010000103.1:0-11354 GCA_045657165.1 Eubacteriales bacterium | reverse complement strand
TATAGCACATATTTCTGAAAATAGCAATCCTTTTATACTAAGCAACCAAAATAATTTATTTTATAAATCCATTGACTCGCACCCTCAATTATGCTAAAATATTTACAAAGAAACCACCCGCAAGGAGCAAAAAATGAAATTCGGTATGCCCACTCTCGTCGAGTGCCGCGATATTTTTGAATGTCGCGACGCGGCAAAAAAATACGGCCTCGACTTTATAGAAATAAACATGAGCTTCCCGCAGTATCAGCCGCACAGCTTAGACGCGGCGGCGCTTCGGGAGATAACGGCGCGCGACGGAATATTCTATACCATTCACGCAGACGAAATGCTCAATCCCTTTGATTTCAATCCTCTCGTCTCAGAGTGCTATTTTGGCGTTATGCGCGATACTATCCGCTTCGCAAAAGCGATAGGCGCACCGATTATAAATCTGCACCTGCTTCGAGGCGTATACGTTACGCTGCCCGGTAAGGTAATACTGCTTTCAGATGTATATTTTGAAAATTACAAGGAAAAAGTAGGGCAGTTCATAAAAATGTGCGAGGAAGAGATAGGCGACTCAAACGTCAGAATCTGCATTGAGAACGTTGATTCCAACCCCTTTACCGCAAGCCAGCTTAAGGTTTTGCCTATGTTTATGGAAAGTCCTGTGTTTGCACTTACGCTTGATACGGGACACGAGCTTTGCCTCTCTTACGTTGACTCGCACGTTTATTCGGAGTACTCAGGGAGTCTTTTACATATGCACCTTCACGACGCGAGGAATAAGAGCGCTCATCTGCCTCTCGGCACGGGCGACGTCGCCGTCAGCGAGAAGCTTAAAATGCTTCGCGGCGAGACCTGTCTTATCGAGGTTAAGACACTCGCCGGACTTTCAGAGAGCGTTCGGTATATGAAAGATAACGGATTTGCAAGGTGAGGATTTTATAATGACGGGAAAAGAACGGTTTTTAGAAATATACGAAAGGTGCATAAAGCGTGAGGGGGCAGATAAGCTGCTTGAGTATCTTCTCTCGCCCGCCTCTGATTTTTTCGTTGCGCCTGCGAGTGCGAGATTTCACTCCTCATACGAGGGTGGACTCGTTGACCACTCTCTCAACGTCTACGACTGTCTTCGCTCCTATCTTGAGTCCGACAGAGTCAAGGAGCAGTTCGGCTTTGAATATTCCGAGGAGAGCATTGCGATAGTCGCGCTCCTTCACGACCTTTGTAAGGTCAAGGTTTATAAGAAGGGCTTCCGCAACGTAAAGGATGAAAAGGGCGTGTGGCAGAGGGTTGATACCTTCGAATATGACGATCAGCTTCCTTACGGTCACGGTGAAAAGAGCGTCTACATTATATCGGGATATATGCGCCTGACACGCGAGGAGGCATTTGCCATAAGGTACCATATGGGCTACTCCTCTACCGAGGACCCGAGGAACGTTTCGGCGGCGTTTGAGGCATTTCCTCTTGCCTTTGCGCTTTCTACCGCCGACAGTGAGGCAACCTATTTTTTGGAGTCTGACAAGTATAAAAAGGAAGAGCAATAAAAAATCGGAGAATATAAATGAAATTCATTCACCTGTCCGATTTGCATATCGGTAAGCGGCTCCACGAGGTGCCGCTTATCGAGGACCAGGAGTACGTTCTTGATAAAATACTCGAAATAACCGTCAAAGAAGCACCCGAGGGCGTGATTATCGCAGGCGACGTGTACGATAAGGCAGTCCCCTCTACCGAGGCAGTTGCCGTCTTTGACGGCTTTTTGGTACGCCTTGCCGCCGCCGTGCCGCACGTTTTTATCGTAAGCGGAAATCACGATTCGGCAGAAAGGCTCGCGTTTGGTGCAAGACTTATGGAGGGAGAGGGCATACACGTATCGCCCGTCTATTCGGGTGAGTGTCGGAGTGTGGCACTCGCCGACGAGCACGGCAGGGTGAACGTTTATCTGCTCCCGTTTGTCAAGCCTGCCACCGTACGCCGATATTTTGAAAATGAGAGAATAGAAAGCTACACAGACGCTGTGCGCGCGGCGCTGTCGTCTATTGAACTAAACGAGGGTGAGCGTAATATACTCGTAACTCACCAATTCGTCGCGGGCGGTGTCGCCTCGGATTCGGAGGAGCTGTCGGTTGGTGGCAGTGACTGCGTTGACGCCTCGGTTCTCTCGGGCTTTGATTACGTAGCGCTCGGCCATCTTCACAGACCTCAAAACACAGCCGAGAATATCCGCTATTCAGGCTCTCCGTTAAAATATTCATTCTCTGAGGCAAGGGACGAGAAAAGCGTCACCGTACTTGAGCTTGGCAAAAAAGGGGAGATGTCGGTGCGTGTGCTGCCGCTTACTCCGCTTCACGAGGTGCGAAGACTGCGTGGGAGCTATGACGAGCTTGCCGCAAGAGATTTCTATAACGGGACAACCCTGCGTGAGGATTACGTTGAAATAACCCTTACCGACGAGGAGGAAATCCCCGAGGCGATGGGGAAGCTGAGGGCTATATATAAGAATCTTTTGAGCTTCTCTTACGACAATAAGAGAACGCGCGCGGGCACGAATGTGGATTTGCCTGCCGCCCTGCCTGAGAGAAGCCCCTATGAGCTTGCGGCAGAGCTATACAGAATTCAGAACGGAAGCGAGCTCTCGCGCGAGCAGTCGAAGCTTTTGCGAGAGCTGATTGATGATATATGGGAGGGTGAGACATGAGACCTCTTATGCTGACTATGTCTGCCTTCGGTCCGTATGCCGACGAGGTTACCCTTGACCTCTCGCGTCTCGGTACGGGAGGCGTGTATCTTATAACCGGCGACACAGGTGCAGGCAAAACCACGATTTTTGACGCAATAGCCTACGCACTCTTCGGCGTTGCGAGCGGCGAGACGCGCGACGCCTCAATTCTTCGCTCGGCGGGAGCAGCTCCTTCCACTCCTACGAGGGTAGAGCTTGTCTTTTCCTATTCCGAAAAGGAATATACGGTAAGGCGCTCGCCCGAGTATGAGCGTCCTGCGCTTCGCGGTGACAAAACCGTTCGTCAAAGGGCAGAGGCGGAGCTTGTTTATCCCGACGGGCGCGTTTTGGCAAAGCAGACCGACGTAGATCAAGCCATAGTTGAAATTCTCGGCGTAGACGCAAAGCAGTTCCGCAGGATTGCAATGATAGCGCAGGGCGATTTTATGAAGCTGCTCCTTGCCACCACCGATGAGCGCAAGCGCATTTTCAGTAAAATATTCAAGACAGCCCCTTATAGCATATTGCAGGATAGACTAAAGGCAGAGCGCTCCGCTTTGCAGTCTCGTATTGACGAGCTTAACGCTTCCGTAAAGCAGTACGCCGACGGAATAAGCGTAATATGCGATACGGCGTCGCTCACCCAAGAGGAGCTTTTTGAGGCTGCGAGAGCGCAGATAGCGAGCGACAGCGGGTGCTGTGAGCGCTTAAGGTCGCGTCTTTCTAAAACGGCGACCCGGCTTGCCGAAATAGATTCGCAGCTTGGAAAATATGAGCTGCTTGAAGAAAAAACGGCAGCACTGCATGAGGAGCGTGCGCGCCTTCCCGAGCTTGAAAGCAAAGCGCAAAGGCTCGAGGCTGAGCTTGTGGCTTTAAGAGAGGGAATACCCGAGAGAGAGGCGCTCGAGGCGACACTTGCGGTGCTGCGCTCGGGACTTTCAAAATACGATACGCTTGATAGCGAGAACGCAAGACTTAAGAGTCTTTTATCGTCTGCTATGGAGCTGCGCGAGAGTGCGAGGCTTTGTAGCGAGAGGATAAATAATACACTCTCGCGCCTCGAGGCGATTCACGGTGAGGAGGCAGAGCTTTCAGGGCTTGTCGCCGAGCGTGAGAGGGCGTTATTATCCCGTAGTGAAATCTCGGGGCACCTGGATAGCGCTAAAGCTATTGAGCGCGAGATGGCAGAGCATATCTCGGTAACCGAAGAGCTAAAGTGCGCGCAGGAGGACTACTTGAATGCCTCGCGCCGCGCCGAGGAGCTTTCGGTGGAATATATGAATGCTAATAAAGCCTTTCTTGACGGGCAGGCGGGCATTTTAGCGAGTAGGCTTGGTGAGGGCGCTCCGTGTCCTGTTTGCGGCTCGGTGGAGCACCCCACGCCAGCAAAAGCGCCGACTGATACGCCTAGCGAGGCTGAGCTTCAAGCCTTGTCTGAGCTATGCAAGGAGGCAGAGAATCTTGCAGCAGAGAAGAGCGCCGCGTGCGCTTCGCTGCGTACAAGACTCGAGTTATCCCTTGCCTCGCTTACAAAAGGGCTTAGCTCCCTTGGACTTGAGCTATCTGACACGACGGCAGACAATGTCGCGAGTGTCAGACTTTCCTTTGAGACCGAGCTTTCGGAGCTTGACAAGCGGCTCGCGATGATAAATGAGGGGCTTACGAGAGCAGCAGAGCTGAAGCACGAGGCTACTGCGCTTGAAGAGTCGTTGGCAGCGGCTCGCGAGGCTTACTCAAGGGATGAGCTTCAGCTTGCTGAACTTATGGCGGAATATAAAAGCGGCTCGAACGCTCTTTTGAAGCTTTCGAGTGAGCTGCCTTTTTCAAGTAAGTCAGCAGCGCTGGCAGAGGAAAAGAGGCTTTTCGATAGCGTAAATGAGCAGCGTGAGAGGCTTCTGACAGTAGAGTCATCGTATTCGAGTCTTGCCCAAACTCTCGCAGAGTGCCGTGCGAGAATTTCGGAGCTTGGAAATAACGGGGAGCTCCTCGAAGGCGAGAGCGCTCACGAGCTTAGGCGCGAGCGCGAGGCGCTCGTAATCGAGTGTGAGAAAATCGACATCGAGCTTGGAGAAATTAATCTGCGCATTGAGCGAAACGAGTTCGCCCTGCGCGGTATTTCCTCACAGCGAGAGCGTCTTCGCGACGCCGAGGCGCGCTACGGGTGGCTTCAGCCGCTTTACGCAACGGTAAGCGGAACGCTCCAGGGCAAGGAAAAGCTAATGCTCGAAACCTACGTCCAGACAACCTATTTTGACAGGATTCTCGCGAGAGCCAATACGCGCCTCATGGTTATGACCGATGGCAGATATGAGCTTAAAAGGCGCCGCGACGCAGACGGTGTCAGGTCGCAAAGCGGACTTGATATCGACGTCGTTGACCATTATAACGCGACAACGCGAAGCGTACGCTCGCTTTCCGGAGGCGAATCCTTCAAGGCGTCGCTCGCTCTCGCGCTCGGACTTTCCGACGAAATCGGGGCGACCGCCGGCGGCGTAAGACTCGATACAATGTTCGTTGACGAGGGCTTCGGCTCACTCGACTCGGAGTCGCTCGACCAGGCAATCCGCGCGCTGTCTGCTCTCGGTGAGGGCGGGCGACTTGTCGGCATTATCTCGCACGTCGCCGAGCTAAAGGAGCGCATAGATAAGCAAATCGTCGTCAAGCGCGACCGCGACGGTAAAAGCTACGTGCGGATTGTGACGTAATAAAATGCGGTCTGTCGATATTTACGTAATCGACAGACCGCGAAAAAGCGTTAAATAACTTATCAATTTAGGCGGTTGCAAGGATAATTAAAAGAATAAATAGAAAAAATGTTTCAAAGACTATTGATTTTTTTCTCTGGGTGTGTTATAATCAATAGGCTTGATTGATCAAGTTGCTAAAAATAATACGCAGAGGTAGTTCGCCTACGGCGAATCTTGCGAAGCGGTCATAACGGGGCTGACTCGAAAGAAACTCGGTTTCGTCACTATTTCAGCTCTGCAATCTCTTGTAAACTCTCACTTTTTCGGGATTTTAAGTGAGGATTTTTTGAAGGCTGGCCCGCAGTTTTCTATCAAAATTCCGTAAAATGTTTCCGCGTTTTTAGAGGTATTTCGTCGCCTTGACGAATATATCCGCACCTTGCGTTTACAAGCAAGCTTGACACGCTTCGGTGGGATATGCGAAGCGGATTCGCCTATTTTAGCTTTTCACACGATTTTAATATGTGTTTTTCATTGTGCGTCGCTTTATGCTCTGTGCTTCGGCGAGCCTCTTCGATTCTCGCATATTAAATTGTGAAAATTTAATATGCAGAGGTATCGAAGAGGTCATAACGGGGCTGACTCGAAATCAGTTTGTGCCAAAAGCACACGAGGGTTCGAATCCCTCCCTCTGCGCCAGCAAAAATCCGAGGTTTTTGACCCCGGATTTTTATTGTTTTTTTACATTTTGTTAGTGCGTTTTTTGTGCATTTTGCCACTGCTTCACACAATTTCAACGCAATTTCACGGAATAAATTAAAATTCTGTACCTAAATTTGTACCTACTTTTTGGGTCTAAATGTGCTGATTTTAGCCTGCTCAATACGTGCTGTTAAATCTCTGCGAGGGAATTGAGGTGGTGAAGGATTATCGAACGGTCATCGGGGAGCATGTGAGTGTAGGTGTTGAGCGTTTCTTTGACGCTGGAGTGGCCGAGCGTGCGGCTTACTGCGACGATGGAGACGCCGCGGTGTATGAGAAGCGAGGCGAAGGAGTGACGAAAATCGTGCACTCGTATTTTTTTTACTCCTGCGGCTTCAATAGCGCGGTTGAGCGTTCTGGTTATACTGGTGGGCGGCAGGGGTTTAGTATTGCCGAACACAAGCGAGTCAGGTGTCGCTTCATCGGCGCCGAGCTGCGCCTTGTATTCCTTTAATTCCTCGGTAAAGAAGGCGGGGAGAAAGATTGTGCGGTTGCTCGTTGGCGTCTTGGGTGGAGTTACACGATAGTTTTTATCTTCTTCTGCTCCCTTGAAGGCTATACTTTTGGAAACCTTTACGGCACCGGTATCGAGGTCAACGTCATTCCACGTGAGCGCGAGAGCTTCGCCGCGGCGGCACCCGGATAAATAAAGGAATTTGAAAAAGTGACGGTAGGTGGGGTCTGCAACCTCTTTGATGAAGGTGGAGAACTCCTCCGGGGTCCAGACAAGCATTTCCTTTTTCTTCTCGAGATTGCGGGGACGGTCCACCTTGTTCATAATATTCGGAACGTCGTAATACTTCTCCGCGAAGGTGTAGACTCCCGACAGCATTTCGGTGAGCCATTTTACAGAGGCGTAGCTAAGCTCGGAGAGGGTATCGAACCATTCGAGCACGGTTGCGGGTGTTATCTCCTTCAGGGTGCGGCCGCGGAAGAAGGGAAGAATTCGGCGCTCAATCTTTTTCGTGATGTCGTAGTAGGAGGCTTCGCGGATACGCGATTTTTTGAAGGCGTAGAACAGCTCGACGAGCTTCTCAAATTTCATATCCATAACCGTGGCCGGAGTCGGAGCCTTGCTTGCTTCCTCTGCGTCACGGTTTTTCTTTTCAGTCATGTAGTCCTCGTAGCCGAACTGCGCATCCTTCTTAGTCTTAAAGCCGGAGAGGCGCATATTTTTTGTTTTGCCGTCTGTACTCTCGCGAAAGCGTACCGACCAGAGTCCCGAGGACTTAGATTTTTCGTAGCTTGGCATAAGCGCCTCCTTTCTGATTTAGTGATTATTAGCAGTAATTAGCGATATTTATTAAAATCTACATCGATATAATCGTTCTTTTGGTTGGCTATCCAAGCGGAGCGGTATAAGCTTCTCGCACGACTGTATAGATTTTTGTATTCTGGTTGCGAAGCGGCAGTAGATAGCATTTTCTCAAAAAAAGCATTGTATTCATAAAGAACTTCATACCGTTCAAGTAAAAAATCGCGTTCTTCTGCGGGAATAACGGGCGCTGACCAGTGAGGATAGTGTCTGATACAACCTTTTAACCAATACTCTAAAACTTCTATTTCATATTCGTGTGGCTTTGTGCGTGCGATGCATTCGTTGCGTATCTCGACAAGTTCGAGCTCGGTAGATGTGGTTGCGGCCAACATCATATAATGCGGAGTATCTTTCTCGGTTAACTCATACGGTTCGGGAAATTTGGGGTCAAACTTTATTCCTTTTTCTTTTTGAACGTATGTATCGTAATAGTGCCGTGATAGTGGGGTAGGGCCGGGGTCTTGCGGAAAAAGCTCAGGATGTTTCCAACTTTCAAATAATTCTCGACGAGCCTCTTCGTTTCTTCTTATTTGTTCTTGACGCTCGTGTTCTTCCCGTTCTCGTCTTTCTCTGTATTCTTGTTCCTCGAGCTCTTTTGCGGGCTTGTAGCAGTGCAGACAAATTATGTATATTGTGACTGCAAGCATTGTCGCAGCGGATAGAATATCAAGCACTATCCACGGTGTTTTGGAGAGCTCTATTGGTGCGATAGGGTTAAACAGAATGAGAATAACGGTAGCGGCAATGCTCGGAAAATTCAAGTAGCTTCCGAGCTCGGTGCAGTACATAAAGATGAATATACCGAGAGCTACGAGAGACATAATTCTAACAAACGTGTAGTAGCCGTATTCTAAATTTGCTATGCTGATGAGGTATAATGCTGCCAATATTATCGGCGCGAATATACAGTATTTTAGTTCTGTGGAGAGTTTTTTGAATTGTTCGAGCATATCGGGTGTCCTTTTCTTTTGAGGTGCTTTTTTGGCGGGCTTTGGTTTGCGAGTTTGCTTAGGGTGCTTATTTGCATATCTAACCGTTGACCTGATTATGTTGAGGTACATAATAATGCCTTTGATTATAGGGTGTGCTAATAACAGGAGCAACCCGATAATCAAAAATACAATTCCAAGAAATATTTTACTTTGCCTAAAACTAGCGACAGAGGCGAGAATAATAGAGGTGAGAATAAATCCTACTGCAAAACCATACAATTTATATTTCATAAATATAAGTCCGTTTCTTGTTTTCGAGTGACATATACCTACAGTTAGATATATCCTCTTTTTTTACGAATGGAGTTGACCTTTTCTTGAAGCGAAATATCGTAGTTTTCAAGCGAAAATTGCATAATGAGACCAAGCGCAGATAGCTCGTAATTTATTCGGTTTTCTAAGAAAGTAAACTCCTGCGGCAGTACTTTATAGAATTCATAAGCGATTGCGGGAAGGTCTTCGTTACTCATTTGAGCAAGCGCCTGCATAAAGTATAATCCAACATCGTCTCTCTTATCGTCTGAGAGTTTCATTTCGTAGCAAAGATTATCCTTCATTTCAAATAGATTTGAAGCGAACACGCGCATTGTCAGAGCTTCCTCGGGGATATGCGTTTCCAGCTCAGCGCAAATGCTCTCTATATCGTCACAGGATTCTAATATGCGCTCAAGCACGTCATCGGAGACTTTAAGCATATAAGCATCTAAAATAGGCTTCAGATTATCGATAACTTTTGCTGAAGAATCTGAGGAGCTTTTTTTGAATAACGGTAAAACTGTCGGTATGAAGAGAAGCAGTCCCAAAATCAACATTACAATTCCGGGAAAGATTTCACCGTGGCTAAAACCGACCACAGAGCAGATTAGAAATACTATCGCAAAAATATTCAGTGTATATTTCATAAATTTAATGTCCTCGTCTTTGGAATTTATTTAGTCTAAAATATGTGTAAATCTTAAAATTTCGCTCTCAGCTCGACGACGCGGCCGAGAATGATATAGACCTGTAATTAGATACGTCGTTTCCAGAGAGTTTAATATGAAACCTTCTCGTTATAATGAGCTTCAATTGCGGTGTTGGGGAATGCGAGCACGAAAAACACTATTTCGAAAAAATATGAAATAGCTGTTGTTAGGACTCCGAATACAAAAGGGAGTAACAGGTTGATAAAAGGAATTATTGCTGTGATACCGCACAGGAGCTTTCCACTCACCGTAATTACATAAACTACTATAAATTCCGATAGAGCTATTGCAAGGTACGGGACTATGAATATTATAATTATCAGAGTTTTCAATACTGCATAAAGTGCGCTTTTATTGTTGTATGCAAGCAACGGCAGTATTCTTGATAAAAAGGTGTTGAACCCTACGGCAAAAGGAATGTAAATTGTTTGAAAAAGTTTAATAAAAAATTCAAGTAACACCACTGCAATAAAGCTAAAAAAGTTTTTCATAAATGTAAAGTCCTTATCGTTTTGATTTATTTAATTTGCTATATGCGTAAATAAGCTCAAGCGGGATGATTTTCGAGGCATCAGCCTGCAGAGCTGCTAACGTTCCCTCTGAGTGCTGAAAGCTTAATTTCATCGCAGATGTTCAGAACAGATTGAATAATTCTCATACGCCCTTCTTCCGTCGTTTCTCTGAACGCTTGGAGAAGGGTTTTTTCTTGTTCGGTGAATTGTTCTTTTTCTTGAGGATTTACGGTTTTGGGGGTGTCAGGTGATTTATTCTGGCTTATAGATTCCTCGCCCTTAAGATATTCAACCGACACTCCGAAGTAGTCCGCGATTTTCCGCAAGGTTGTATCTCGAGGCATTCTTCCGTTTTTCCAATCTGTAACGGAACCGGATGGAATACCAAGTTCCTTTGCAACAGGATTGGGTTTTTTTCCTTTTTCATTACAAATTTCGATAAATCGTGTCCAAAACATAAAAGCCTCCTAAAATGTACACTTTTTACAAATCTCGGATATCTCGACTTGTGTAGATTTCACAAAATTCGAGAAAATCGAGAAAAACAGATTGACAATCCGAGATTTTCGAGATATAATTAACACAGTGAAACTCCGGTACGAAAAAATAAAACCCGAAAAAAACCGCGTTTCATACATATTTTAACATATTTATTTAACAAAGTCAATGAAAGGGCAGAAAATATGATAAACTGCGAGGAAATGAAAGATGTGTGAATTTTCAAATGGAGAAGGAATTAAAGGGTGCAGCGCTTGTTTTAAGCGAACGTTTCAAGTAGAGAAAGAGGTCGCGAGGGATATTTGCAGGGATTTAGAAAATCTACGCCAAGCAGTTGAGTGCGGCAAAATATTCGGAAGTGAGAAGCACGAAGCTAAGGTCGCTATGTTGAGAGTTATCGGTTATATCATCACGAACGTTAGTGAATATCCTCGTGCAGGAGATTTGCGCCGATACCGTTGCAGTGAAGCTTTGAAATTGCTTTTTGAAGATAAGGTAACCGCTAACATAAATTGGGAATATAAGGGACTACATATTAACGAGATACTTGAAATAGCAGATAAGGTAAGCAAGGCAAGAGCCGACAAGCTCCGTTCCCGGAAAAAAACAAAAAACACCCCGTAGGGTGTTAGGCGAGGTTAGTATGATAAGGATTATCAGAGAGAATTTTGCCGAGGAGGATTTAGTCCCCGGCTGGCGAGGCAAGCTCGATGAGCCTATCGCTAAGGACGAGGACGTCGCGAGGGATACGGCTCTCCGTTTCCTCGAGCGTGTTAATAATAAACTGGAGCGCAAGAGCCATAACGGTAAATTCTTGCTTGGTGAAATGTGTTAACGTTGAGAGCGCATTTAATTTTGTCAATGCTGCGGAAACCAATTTGTGCTGAAGCTCGGGTTTTAACAAACCTCG
>JAZOSP010000102.1:0-1378 GCA_045657165.1 Eubacteriales bacterium | reverse complement strand
ATGTTCTTCGGTTTATCGGTGAGACAGTTTATCTTCGCTATCCTTGCTTGCGGTGCGGCAGTCGGAATCTATTTCGGCTGCCGTAATTTTATGGGAACGGAAACGCTCTCTTGGCTCTGTATGCTCGGAGCCGCACCTTTTGCGGCACTCGGCTTTATCCGATATAACGGAATGTATGCGGAGCAGATCGCAAAAGCGTGGATACGAAGTGAGATTCTTATGCCGAGACATCTCACCTTTACCGGCAAGAACGAACATTACGACAAGAAAAAGAAGGAGGACAAATGAGTATCTTTCAGCCTAAAAAGAAAACGGTGGAACCGGATGCCGTTCCCACCAACGTGGAGCAGGCTATTCCGATCCAAGGGGTCTTTGAGGACGGTATCTTCCTGGTAGGAAGAAATCTGTGGTCAAAGACCTTTACCTTTACCGACATCAACTATGCCGTGGCTTCAAGAGAAGATAAAGAGGGAATGTTCCTCGGTTATTCCGAGATTCTGAACTCTCTTGACAGCGGAGCTACGACCAAGATCACCATCAATAACCGCCGTATTCAAAAAAGCAAGTTTGAGGAGCGCAATATGCTCCCCCTTGTAGGCGATAGCCTTGACCGCTACCGCAGAGAATACAACTCTGTCCTGGAGCGAAACGCCAACCTTTCGGCAGGCGTTGTGCAGGACAAGTTTATGACCATCACGGTGGAAAAGAAAACCCTTGAAGAAGCAAAGGGATATTTCAATCGCGTAGGTGCAGAGTTCACCACGCTCTTTTCAAAGCTCGGCTCCAAGTTTGAGGAGGTCAGCGAAGAAGATAAGATTCGTATGCTCTACGATTTCTTCCACAAGGGATATGAGGACGATTTCAGATATGACCGCTTTCTCAATGCAAAAAGAGGTCACGACTTCAAGATCGCACTTGCACCTCAATCCCTTGAGTTCAGAAGCGACTATTTTAAGATGGACGGTCGCTTTGCAAGAGTTCTGTATCTCAAGGACTATGCTAACTTCATCAAAGATAGCTTTATCGCAGAGCTGACCGATATTGACCGTAGCCTTATGTTGTCTATCGACGCAGACCCCATTCCTATGGATCAAGCGGTAAGGCAGGGCGAAAGTAAGCTCCTTGCGGTCGAGACCAATATATCGAATTGGCAGAGAAAGCAGAATCAGAACAACAACTTCTCGGCGGCAATTCCTTATGATATGGAGCGTCAGCGCGAGGAGAGCCGAGAGTTTCTCAACGATCTTGTAGCGCGAGATCAGCGAATGATTCCCGCACTTATCACTCTCGTTCATAGCGCGGACAGTAAGGAACAGCTTGACGCGGATACTGAGAGCATTTTGCAGTGCGCGAGAAAGCACCTTTGCTCTATGTCGGT
>JAZOSP010000101.1:0-8335 GCA_045657165.1 Eubacteriales bacterium | reverse complement strand
GGCCTCCGACTTTGAATAATAAATTGGAAAACAGACGTGTAATGAAGATCATACGTCTGTTTTTTATCAAATGCTATCGTAGGGGGCGACGCACTCGGCGCCCCACGCGTATCAATCGTTTGATTTTTTGGGCTGCCGAGGGCGTCAGCCCCTACGCAACAGACAGCTTCTTTCCAACCATATTCATCTGCGCCCAACGGGCGCAACTTCACTTGCCCGCAGGGCAAACTTAGTTAGCGTGAAAGCTCCGTTAAGAGCATCACGCTATTCCACGTTGCGGTTCTTTTTCATTTATTGGAGTCAATATAAGGCAGGTATGCTCTAAGATAGTCAATGCCCGAAAATAGCGTCGTAAACGTCATAACCGCCATTGAAACGTAGGAGAAGGCAGGATACTCCGCAAAGAAAGGCACGTAGTCTGCAAGAAGCGGCTCAAGGAGAATCAAAACAGTGCCGACCATCTGTGATACAGTCTTCAGCTTGCCAAGGAGGCTTGCCGCAACAACTATACCGCTCTTTCCCGCAACAACGAGGCGAAGGCTCGTTACACCAAGCTCGCGAAGGAGAATTATGAGAACCACCCAGACGAATATCATAGCGAGCACGGCTTTGCCAAGCAGTAAAAGCCACACAAGAATTGCTATCATAGACGATAGCACCATAAACTTGTCAGCAAGCGGGTCTATAAATTTACCAAAATCGGTAATAAGCGAATACTTTCGCGCAATCTTTCCGTCAAGCATATCCGTAAACGCGGTCAAAATGTAAACCAATGTTGGCACAACAACGCCCCAAACGGCTATATCGCGCATAAAGATGAGTGTTGCAACAAAAACAGGAACAAGGCAAACACGAATAAGAGAGAGTGTGTTTGGAAGGTTCAATGTAGCTTTTTTCATAATTCCTATCCTCTTTTTATTCCCAAGACTTTAGACGAGAACCTCTCCAACGAGGTCGTAGTCAAGAGCCTCTGTAATTTTAACCTCTACAAAAGCGCCGGGATTTATTTTCCTTCTCGACTTAAAATAAACCCTGCCGTCAACGTCAGGGGCGTCCATATACGAGCGCCCGTAATATATCTCTGCAGCAGCGTCAAAGCCGTCGCAAATTACGGTAAGAGTCTTGCCGACGTACGATTTGCCAAGCTCCTCTGTCGCGGTGAGCTGTGTTTGCATAAGTATATCGTATCTGTCCTGCTTTTGTTGCTCGGTGACGGTGTCCTCCATCTCCGCGGCGGCAGTTCCCTCCTCTGCCGAGAAGGTAAATGCTCCGAAGCGCTCAAAGCGGGTATTCTTGATAAACTCACAAAGCTCGGCAAATTCCTCCTCGGTTTCACCCGGGAAGCCAACCATCGCGGTAGTACGAAGAATTATGCCGGGCACGCCCTCGCGAAGCCTCTTTACAGCATCCTTAATAATCTCCGAGCCGCCGTGGCGGTTCATGCGTGCGAGGACGCTGTCGGATATATGCTGAATCGGAATATCCATATACTTTAGGAGTCTGTCGTTCGTACGAAGCTCCAGAATAAGCTCGTCGGTAATCTTGTCAGGATAGCAGTAAAGCAGTCTTATCCACGGAATAGACGTATTCTTCGTAATCTCGCGCACAAGCTCGGCAAGAGCGTATCTGCCGTAAAGGTCAAGACCGTATCTCGTGGTGTCCTGCGCGATAAGGTTGATTTCCTTGACTCCCATAGACTCGAGGTCGCGCGCCTCGGCAACGATGTCCTCGATGGGTCGGCTGCGAAGTCTGCCGCGAATCAAAGGTATCGCGCAGTATGTACAGCGGTTGTCACAGCCCTCGGCAATTTTGAGGTACGCAGTATGCGGCTCGGTGGTAACTATTCTGTCACCGCCGAGAGGTGACGTTTCCTTATCACGAAACGAGGTGTATTTTTCGCCTCTCATAACTGCCTGACACGCCTCAACTATATCCTCAAGGCTGCCGACACCAACTAGCGCGTCAACCTCGGGCAGCTCATCCATAACAGCCTCGCGATACCTCTCAACAAGGCAGCCCGTGGCAATTATATGGCGGCATTTGCCCCATTCCTTAAGACTTGCGGCGTCGAGAATATTGTCTATTGCTTCCTGCTTGGCGCTCTCGATAAAGCCGCAGGTATTTATAACTATAATTTCCGCCTCCTCCTCGTTCGGAGTGATTTCGTAACCGGCGGTGTGAAGCTTATGAAGCATTACCTCGGTGTCAACCAAATTTTTTGAGCAGCCGAGAGAGATAAAGCCGACCTTTGTCATGTTTTTTACAAATCCTATTTCAAAAATCTTTTTATTCTGTGTCTTACATTCTCAAAGTAGAGCCTAACCATTATGGTAATAAAAAGGTCATAGGCTACGAAGGCGACGTTCATAAGTGCGTACAAGGCAATTTTCAAGGGAAGACTATCCCCCTCGAAGAACGGCACGCCGAAGAGGCCCTCGACGATGAAAAAGAGAGCCCAGATAACAGCGTTTATAAAGGCTATCTTAATCGGCCACCACGAAAAGCGCGGAAGCCTCTCAATATAAGCCTTGATAAGCGGATAAACACCGAAAACGAGAAGATATTCTACCCATATAACACTGCCGGGGAACATAAGCGCCGTGGCGAGCGAGGTCGCAAGCCAGACGAGCCACGTATAAGGCGAGCCTATTTCGATGTAGATAAAAACGACGATGAGCGAGGCAATCGCACACACAGTGAGGTCCATAACCTCAATGACGGCGCCGAGCACCATAAAGACCGTGCCGAGTGCGACCAAAATCGCGCTGATTGCAAGCTTTTTCGTACTGTTCATATGCAACGGATAAGGTCTCCGCCCATACACTCGCACAGGCAGTCAAGGCAAATAAGATTAGTACAGCAATCGCAGGCGTCGTCAGCGGTGCTACGTCTGCGATATCCGCCGCCCGCGCCGCCGTAATAGGTGCTGCCGTAGCCGCGCGCACCGGTGTTGAACATTTCCTTTGCCTTCTGGTATTCCATATTGCCGGGCTCCATATTGCATGCCATCTCAAGCTCACGCATAGCGTCGTTGACTCTGCCGCGCTGCATAAGAATAACGCTGTAAAGATAGTGCCACTCGGCAACCCTGTCGCCCTCGGGAACCTCTGCGAGCTTGCGCTCTGCTTCACCGAAGCGGCGGGAATTTATTTTTCTTCTTATCTCGGCATAAACGCCCGATGAGCTGCCCGTGCCCGAGTAGCTGTCGTAATACGTTGAGCCGCCGTTATATGACGAGCCACCTGCCGCACGCATACGCAAAATCTCGTCGTAGGCGGCATTGACCTCCTGCATTTTCTCGTTTGCAAGATCCTTTAAGGGATTGTCGTCACCGTAATTATCGGGGTGATATTTACGGGCAAGCGCTCTGTATGCGTTCTTTACCTCCTCGTCGGTTGCATCACTCGTGATGCCGAGGACCGAATACGGGTCTTTCAATTTGCTTTCTCCTTAACGGTTTTTTCTGTTATCTCACGCTTTGGGTCGAGGAATGATATTCGCTCGACGAGACCGAGATAAATTATGTTTCTGATTATGTTTTCTATCGTAGCTCTGTTGCCGAACGGTAAGAGATTTACCGCCGACTCAAGGCTTTTACACTCAAGAAGCAGGGCGCATTTTATAGAAGCCTTATTCTCGTCGGTGAGCTCCTCGCCGCCGTAGAGCATAATATACGGGTTATAGCTGCCGCTTTTCCTGTCCTTTTCGTAATCCTCCGCAGCGTCGGCACAGTAGATAAATCTGCCGAGGTGATAGCCGCACTGATACATAACGAGTCTGTCATTATCGGATAGACCGTAGGCAAAAAGCTCGCCGAGTAGCTCGCCAAAGAGGGTCGCCGGCATATCAGCGCTTGCACACCTTTCCCTCTCAAGTGCTGATATAGCGTCAAGCTTTTCTCCGACAAGAGCCGAAAGCTCGGGTAGCTCCGCGCGGCGCTCCGCCGCAGAAACGATAGGTCTTGCGACAAGGAGCGAGGTACGCCTCGAGTCCTTATCCTTTAGGTCATCGGCAATTTTGTGGTAAGTAAGTATAGCAAAAGCGCGGGCGGTATATTCGATAGCCTCGTTCTCGCAGAGCATAGGCTTGCGCTTTAGAGGGTGAGCTATGCAACGTCTTTCTTCGGTCGCGAGCGTGCCGTCAGGAAGAAACAGCATGCGCAAAAGCGCCAAAAAAACACTGTCATAGCTAAGCGTAGCGCATGACGCCGTGCCCGTATGCTTTTTCATTGAACGGCAAATGCCGCAGTAGGTCGCGCGGTAGAACTCGTACTCGCGCACGAGCAGCTCCGCCTTGACCGGCTTCACGTAACCGAACATATATCTCTCCTGCGCCAG
The DNA here is from genome assembly GCA_045657165.1 of Eubacteriales bacterium. Classification (GTDB taxonomy): domain Bacteria; phylum Bacillota; class Clostridia; order Oscillospirales; family CAG-272; genus UBA1740. The sequence goes on along the minus strand of JAZOSP010000101.1, from coordinate 3,998 downwards.
CGCGCACAAAAATTGTATGGATACTTTATTATAGCATAAATATAAAGGGATTTGTTAATATTTTTCAAAATTTTATGGAATATTTATGATAAGAGAGAAGTAATCTCTTGCATAATTACAAGCCGAACACACAAAAAAGCAACCTTTCAACAAAGAGGTTGCTTTTTTGCACACGAGTCTACTATGAATTTACCTTTCGTCAATCAAACCTAAAATGTAATCAGTAGATGTATTATAGAGTTTTGCGAGTGCTATCAAACATTTCAAAGGAAGTTGACGTTTACCGTTCTCGTACTGACAGTATGTGTTCTGCTTAATCCGCAAGTATTCAGCTACTTCAGCCTGTGTTAAATCTAAGTCTTCTCTCAAGGATTTAATTCTCATAGCCTTCTCCAAAATTTCGTTGAAATAATTGTAGCACATATTTTTGAATATATCTACCTTTATCTCAATTTGTGATATAATTTAATTAAAAAGACAATTTAGGAGGTATTTATGAAAGGTGTGCTTGAAGAATTATGGTATGGAAATATTTGTCCAAACACCCAATGCCGCGGAGAAACAAATGAAGCCCGCAAGCTAACGGGATACATAGCCGACCATTACGACAACCTGCGGTCAACGCTTACGCAAAAGCAAAAGAGCTCCTTGAAAATATGGACAACTGTTATGATGAGCTTATGGATATAAATGAGAGAGAAATATTTTCATACGCATTCCGGCTCGGTGCGAAAATCGCAATCGAAATTATGAGCTTTGAATGTTAGCGGGAGCTGCCTCGCAATTTTAACCATGCTCCACGAGAGACAAAAGAAAAAAGGAACGACATGCTACGCGCTGCATTCCTCTGCTTCTGGCAGGGGCGGTGTGACTCGATTCGCGCCGCGAACTGCGCGGCTTGGTCGCTCGCGGTCGCAAACGTCCACCGGAAGTTTGCTCTGTACCGCTCGTCCTTCGAGTCCGCCCACCAACGCACAAAAAAGATATTTTCAGTTGTTTTGATATGGACTTGAACCTCTGTGCATTTTTATTTGAACTCAAAGAAAAGGGCAACGTTTTATGCCCCATATACTCCCATCAAAGACAATAGCGCCTGCAAAATTCCAAAAATAAAAAGTGCAATCGATACAAATGTCAATACATTGCCAATTTTGCTGTCTTTACTTTTGAAATGCTTGCCTGCAAAAAACATAGATGTACAAAGCGGGAGAAACATAAAGAAAGCAAGTATACCTTGAACTCGTTGGCTGGCTGTAAAATCAGGCATAATTTCACTTTGAACAAGACCGCTTAACACTGAAAATCCAACAAGAAACGCAACAAATATTACTAACGCGATCACTACGATTTTTTGATTTTGATCAAGTTTCTTCATTTTGTGTGCTCCTTTGCCGTATTGATAGAAGCGATTAAAATTCTTTTTATCTCCGTGCATTTGTCAAGTAAACTTTTATCGTGATAATAGCCGCTTTCTAAAATAAGCTCGATCCAATATTCCGTTTCCGAACACTCCTTCAAAGCAATTTGCAATTTAGCGATAAAGTCAGCTTTTCCGTGAGCGTAAAATGCCTCGCGAATATTCGCACCAATGCTCGTTCCCGAACGCAAGAATTGATTGATCAAAGCACTCTCACATTTTGCCACTCACAATCCTTTACATGCTTGTATCACTTCAAGCGCAAATGATTTGGATTTTACTATCAAAGGACTATCAGCCATAACCTTACCACCTTTCAACTTGCTATGATAGGTATAACATAAAACTTATTACTTTTCAACTTGATATAATAAAAAATGCTTTTCGACCGACGGGAGAAAAGCTACATCAGCACCTTTTCACTATTCACTATTACTTATTACTTGCCAAAAATCGACAAGGAAATTTTAGTGAAAAGTAAAAAGTGAAGAGTGAAGAAGTAAAAATCGACAAGTTTCTGTCGAAACTTGTCGATTTTTGTGAAAGGCGGACGAAAAAGATATGTTCGTGAGTTTTCGTATAGACTTGAACCGCTGTGTATTTTAATCAAAACTGCTTTTTGATTAAACGGAAAATTCATACAAAAATATTGTTGACAGATTCCACCATTTGTGATATAATTCTCCTAATCCTAAAAACCGAGCAACAAGAAAGAGAGGCAAATTTGAACGATAACGGAACCAACACAATAATTGCAAAGCAATTTCCAACGGCGCAGTCGGTCATAAGTGAGCTGATAAATCTTAAGGCCATACTTAACCTGCCAAAAGGCACAGAGCATTTTTTGAGCGACATTCACGGAGAGTCCGAGACCTTTCTCCACATTCTTCGTAATGCCTCAGGCGTCATAAGAACAAAAATTGACCTTGTTTTCGGTGACAGGATGTCCGAGACGGAGAAGAACAAGCTCGCCGCGCTTATTTATTATCCCGAGCGGGTCTTGAAAAATGACGACAACGTATGCAATCCATCTTGGTACAGACAGACCATCTATGATCTTATCGAAGTGTCTAAAATCGTATCGGCAAAGTACACTCGTTCAAAGGTAAGAAAGGCAATGCCTGAGGATTACCGCTACATAATGGATGAGCTTATAAATATGCCCGAGCACAGTATCGACAAGGCAAATTATTATTCGGAGATCGTGTCAAGTATAATCGAGCTTGGCAACGCCGACAGATTTATAATCGAGATGGCGAGACTCATACATTATCTTGCCGTGGATCATCTTCATATTGTTGGAGATATATACGACCGAGGCAACGGCTGTGATATCATAATGGATGAGCTGTCTCACTTTCATTCCTTTGACATACAGTGGGGCAACCACGACGTTCTCTGGATGGGCGCGCACTTCGGTAACGCGGCGTGTATGTGCAACGTAATAAGGATAAATTGCGTTTACAGAAATCTTCAGATCATAGAAAATTACGGTATAAATCTTCGCCCTCTCGTTACCTTTGCATCAGAGGAATACGCTGACGACAAATGTGAGGCGTTTCTTATTTCCGATGTATACGGTTGCGAGAGCGACTTTGAAAAGGACGAGACTCTTGCCCGTATGACAAAGGCTATAACGGTAATACAGCTAAAGCTGGAAAACAGACTTATATCCGAGCATCCCGAATTTTGTATGAACGATAGAATACTGTACGCCTCGCACACGCTGACCGAAAAGGAAGAAAGGTTGATCGAGGTTCTGACTGACGAGTTCAGACACAGCAAGCGACTTGGGGAGCATATGAGAGTGCTTCTTAAGTACGGCAGTATGTATAAGATGTTCAATGATAATCTTATTATGCACGGCTGTGTTCCAACGGAGACGGACGGTAGCTTTTCGCAGATAAGCGTTGGTGAGGATAAATATTCTGGTAAGAGACTTTACGACAGACTTGACGCGCTTGTTCGTGATGCCGCTAAGGGAGATAAATATTCCGTTGACTTTATGTGGTATCTATGGTGCGGTAAGAAATCTCCCCTATACGGACGTGATAAGATGTGCGTATATACCAAGTACTTTGAGGGGTATGTCGAAAAGGAAAACAAGGACGAATATTATAATCTCGTAAAACAAGAAGAATTTTGTCTGAGAGTGCTTGCGGAGTTCGGCGCGACGGGTGATAATTCCGTCATAGTCAACGGTCATATGCCTGTTAAGGTAAAGAGCGGAGAAAGCCCCGAAAGTGGAAATTGCAGACATATAACCATAGACGGAGGAATGTCCAAGGCGTACCACGAGAAGACGGGCATCGCGGGATATACGCTGGTGAATAACTCACAGGGTCTTTATCTTATCTGCCATCAGCCGTTTACGTCAAGCGAGGACGTAGTAAATAATGCAACTGATCTCAGAAGCGAAGTAAGACAGCTGAGAAAGTATGACAGTAGAATACTCGTCAAGCAAACGGATATCGGCAAAAAACTTCAAAGTGAGATAGATGTGTTAAAGAGTTTCTTGTCCGAAGCATATTCATCTCATCTATAAAGCTTAATATAAATGCGAAACGCCGAATCGGAATAT
>JAZOSP010000100.1:0-20042 GCA_045657165.1 Eubacteriales bacterium | reverse complement strand
TAAGACAAGGTTCATTCACAAGATATGGAAAATTGCGGGCATTACGCTAATATCAGTTGCTGTTCTATCTCTAATGTGGTGTTTATTCGGAAAAACCGTTTCTTTTAATGAAACTTCATTCGATGTATTCACCAAGGCTCTTTCTTAATAACGCCTTATCGTAGCGATTTATATTTCATCTTCTTTGTTTTTGTGATACAAAAAACGAGAACCTGCCAAAAACAAGTTCTCGTTTTTATGTTTGTTATTTTATTTTCTTAACATATCTTCCCAAGAATCTAAGAATCCCAAATGATTCAAATCTAAATATCCATCATATTCGTTTATTAACTGTTTTATAGCAGTCACATATGTATTATTCCATTTATCAGCATCCAAATACATAAATTTCACCACTATTAAATAGTCAAAAACTCGCTTTTGTAAAGTGTATCCATATCTGTTAGGTGTCCTTGGTCGAAATGGGAAAACAGCATTGTATAATCTTGAATAATGTGCGCATGAATTTCTTAAATTCGTCAAACAAGCCAACCACGAGCAAACATTCTTCTCTTGCGTACCAAAAACATCATTTGCGATTGCCTTTCTGTCAGCTATCAACATATCCGAGTAAAAGAATGATAATTCACCGAGCGACATTAACTCTACGAGTACCCATAGCGGAAATTGCGAACCATATTCTTCTATGTGATGCTTAACGAAAGCCTTGGTTTTGTTTTGCTCTATCATATCGGAATAATGCTTGTTGAATTTTTCGTTGTCGTGATTAAGATTAAAATTGTCAGTATCTTTATAACCTAATGCACCATACTTGTGCGAGAAGAAATATGATATTCTGGTTCTTAGCAAAATTTCTATTTCTTCCAGCATTGAGAATATTAAAGAGCGAAGCTTTCTGTCAAATTCATATATGTGATATACGTTCTCAAAAGTAGTTCCTTCAAAATATGTATTCTCATCTTTTTTGAAGGGAATAAAGTAAGCCGATAGACGATAATAATTTATGTTTTTAAGTACCTCTAATGCCCAGGTTTCGTTTTCGATTACGCACCCTCGCTTTTTCAAAATTTCCAATTGTTGTGCATAGGTTGTGGGTTTTTTAACGTCCATAAAAGCCTCTAAGTAAAAATCCCCTACTGGGACACATCATGCATTAATGCAGAGAGGTGCGAGGGGTCTTGTCATGTTCATTATACAACATTTTGAAACAATTGTCAAGTAGAAATAACATTTTTAATTGTTTTTTCATTTTTTCACATTTATTTATGAATGTGCATTATTTGACACAAAAGATATATGCAAATTGTTTTTATGAACAAATTTGGCATTTATTACGCGTTGCATATATTTATGAGACAATACTCTATAATCGTGCATAACGATTATTTCAATTGAGTGTTTTTTGCAATAATTTATAGCGTTACTCAGCTCCGGTTGGTCAAAAGGCTCTGCATCGTTGAAATCGGTAAAAGCATTGCAAATATTAATATTGTTTTCGATGGCATATTGATATGCAGCATTTTTTTGATCGCATGCATCTACATAATTTTCAAGTTTTTTGTCAACGCGAATATATAGTATCGCACTTTTCAAGATAGCATCACCTCCTCGACTGTAATGACAACCTAATTATAACATCTTTTTTACGAAAAATAAGTATGATCCCCCTATGAATTTTAATGGAATTATGGCATATCTTTTTCATATTATGCACAACAAAACTCTATAATTACGGTTTCATAAAAGCTGCGAGTATAAACAACCGCTTTGCCGAGAAGAACGGCATTACGATAGTCGGACATTGCAGTGACAGAATTTTTCTGCCAAAGTCGACAATCTCCTTGGATTACAAGGCAGGATGTACGACAGCGCGAGCGGCTTGCATTTTTGCGCTATCGCGCCTTCACGGCATTGTATCGCAGCACAACCGCCGCCTAGACTACGAGGCGGCGGTTGTGCGTTTGATTAAATTCCCTGCAAAAAAGCAAACAATTCTTTGCAAAACCCGCGGTTATCAGCGCTTTATAAAGTTTGTTCTCACCTTTGTCTCCTTTTCGGGGAGACCGAATTTTTCTTTTCCGAGGGCTATGCTCTGCATAAGGAACACCATATTCTTGCCAAGCGTTCTCATAGTCGCAAGACCCTCGAGGTCGAGGAGCGCGTCCTCTGCTACAGCTCCGTGCACTTGATTCCAATAAATGCTCGGCGCTATTGGCATGCCGGCTATGGCGAAATATTTGTTCAGCACCTCAAAGGTGGCGGTGCAGCCGCCGCGGCGCGCGCATACGACCGCCGCGCCCACCTTCATGGTCATATCGTAGTTCGCACTGTAAAAGAGCCTGTCAAGGAATGCGATAAGCGTGCCGTTGGGCGAGGCGTAATAGACGGGCGAGCCGACGATAAGGCCGTCTGCCTCTTTAAGCTTCTCTGCGACCTCGTTTACCGCGTCGTCAATAACGCAGCCCGACTTTGTTTTTCTGCAGTGTCCACAGCCAAGACAGCCCGAAATGGGTCTGCCGCCAACTCTTACGGTCTCGGTCTCGACGCCTGCGGCGTTAAGAATTTTTTCTACCTCTCCGAGTGCCGTTGCAGTCGTGCCGTGCTCGTGAGGGCTGCCGTTGATTATAAGTACCTTCATCCTGAAAATCTCCGTTTCTCCTTTTTTAGATTATGATATGCCGTCCCTTATCAGACGGTGAGAATATCCTTTCCTCTATGATACCACATTCTGCAAAAAAAAGCAATAAGTGGGGGTGGTGTTAAGAAATTTTCACAAAAAGTGCAAAAAAATCCACGAAAAAACCGAAAATACCCTTGCACGCCTCGCGCATATATGATATAATATATGCGTATTAATAGATATTTTCCCGCACGCTGTGATTAAGACGAAAGGAGTGCCGCGATGGAAAACAAATTTTTGAGTCTTCTTTACCCGAGTGAGGAAGCGCGCACGTATCACAGTGACAGACAGAACCTGCCACTTGTCTGTGACGCTGTGTGCGAGGAGCTTGGACTTACCGAGATATTCGACCTTAAGAGCGCTAACCTGTCGGACTTTTTCACGGCTGACCCCGAGGTCATAAAGTATAGACAAAAGACACTTTCCGATATGATGAACGTGCCCGAGCTTGCCGCCACGCTCGCGCGTGCCTGCCCCATACTTGACGATATCGTCGAGCTTCGCAGGCTCGACCGTGAGACAAATTCTTCGGGCGACTCCTATCTTTACAGCATAACCGAGATAGAGCTTTACGTATCCTGTATAGAGACTCTTCGCTCGGGCTTTGAGTCGGTTAAGGACAGACTCGAAAGCCCCGCCTTCCGCACTCTCTCGGATTTCGTTTTAGAGCTTGCGGGATCCGAATACTATTCCGAGCTTAACGAAAGGCTCGAGGCTCTTGCCTCGCGCGTCAGAGAGGTCAAGAGCATTACCGTCGGCGTCAACCTCGACAGCGAGCTGCGCCCGGTTTCAGCAGGTGTGATTTCGGTAAACTCCGAGCAGTTCAAATCGGGTAAGGTTCTTGATAAAATTCTGCGTATGTCGTTTAAGAACGACGCGTTTACCTGTATAGCAGAGCTCTCTCCCTTTGGCAAGGGGCAGAGCGATAACAAAAAGGAAGCGCTCGTCGGTGCGTTCAACTCGGCAATTGAGGACGTTTTTCGCTCCTCCGTGCGCGGCTGGCGCGCGATAGTCGGCGAGTACGTTTTGGAAAATACCGATTTTCTCCTGCGCCTTTTACCCGAGATTGAGTTCGTCACTCGCTCATCCGAGCTGCTCGCGCGTCTCGCGCAGCACCCGGGCTGCAGTATAGCCTACCCAGAGCTTTTGCCCGCAGCCGATAAGGCGTTCTCCGCCGTGGGGCTTTATAACCCGCGAGTCGCGCTTTCGATAAACGACGAAATCGTAACCAACGACCTCGCCTTTGACGACGACGCTCGTCTATACGTTCTTACAGGTCCCAACCGCGGCGGCAAGTCGGTGATAACCGTGGCGCTCGGTGCGGCACAGGCTATGTGCCAGCTCGGTCTGCCCGTGGCGGCAGAGTCGGCAAGGATATCGCCCGTCGACGCGATTTTCACGCATTTCCCCGAGGGCGCCGACGACACGATAGACAAGGGGCGCCTTGGCGAGGAGTGTGCAAGACTTAAGGAAATCTTTGACTCGGCAACCCCCGACAGTATGATACTTCTTGATGAGTCGCTCTCGTCAACCGGCGCTTACGAGGCGGCGTATATAGCCTCGGAGATACTCACCGGCTTTGCCGCTATGGGCTGCCGCGGTATCTTCTCAACTCACCTACACGAGCTTGCGTCAGGCGTGACGGAAATCAACGCGCGCTCGCTTTCTGCGGGCGGTGTTAAAATCGATACGCTTGTTGCGGGAATAGAGGAGGGCAGGCGCTCTTTCAAAATACACAGAGCAAAGCCAGACGGAAAATCCTACGCGCGCGACATTGCCGACAAGTACGGACTTTCCTTTGAGGAGCTTATGAAAAGAGCAGAGGAAAGGAGAGATGTAAGATGAGTGTTGTAATAGGCATAGACGTTGGTGGCAGCACCACGAAAATCGTGGGCTTCAGAGATAACGGCGGCAGCCCCGAGCTTATTGAGCCCCAGCTTATAAAGGCGTGCGACCCCCTCACCTCGGCGTACGGAGCTTTCGGTAAATTCACCGACGAGAACAAGCTTAAATTTTCGGATATATCGAAGGTTATGATAACAGGCGTCGGCTCGGCGTACGTCAAGGATAGTCTTTACGGGCTTAACTGCGAGCGCGTCGAGGAGTTTAACTCGATAGGCTTGGGCGGGCTTTATCTCTCGGGGCTTTCCGAGGCGCTCGTCGTGAGCATGGGCACGGGCACGGCGGTTGTGCACGCAAATGGCAACGGCAAAATGGATTATCTCGGCGGCACGGGTGTCGGCGGCGGAACTATTATGGGGCTTACGAAGCTGCTCGTCGGCGCAGAGTCGGTCGAGCATATATCCGAGTACGCCGAGCAGGGCTCGCTTGAAAATATAGATTTACGAATTCAGGATATAACGGCGCAAAGCGCGCTCAGTGAGCTCTCGAGAGAGCTTACGGTCGCGAACTTCGGCAACGTCTCAGACGTCGCCTCGAAAAGCGATATTGCACTCGGAGTTATGAATATGGTGTTTGAAACCGTGGCGATGATTTCGATTTTCGCGGCGCGCTCGGTCGGAGTAAAGGACATAGTTCTTACGGGCAACGTTACTAAAATGCTCTACTGCCGCGAGCGCTTTTCCGAGCTTGAGAAAATGATGGCACACTACGGCGTGAAATTCGTGACGCCCGAGTATTCGAGCTTTGCAACGGTAATAGGAGCAGCCATTCGTGCACTCAGCTTAATATAAAAACTATAGTTGAGAGGTCATAAAATGAACGTTTTACGCTTTATGATTCCCAAAAGCCTCGTTGAATACGTGACCGAGGAGCATACCGTCAGGCAGGCGCTTGAAAAAATGCGCTACCATCGCTACGCGGCAATCCCGGTGCTTGACAAGGAGGGTGGGTATATAGGCACTCTCAGAAACGACGATATATTGAAATACTTTCTTGATAGCGGCAGCTTCGACGCGCGTGCGGCGGAGCGTGACGGAGTAGTTGAGATTTTAGACGGTGACTACTCAAGACCCGTGTATCATAACGCCTCTATGAACGAGCTGATAGAAAAGGTAAAGGAGCATAACTTCGTTCCGGTCGTTGACGACCGCGGCTGCTTTATCGGTATCGTCCTCAGGCGCGACGTGCTTAATTATTTATTAAAATATTATAACGAGAACGACAGGGGGAACAACTGATGACTGAAGAAAAAAAGGTCGCGGCGGCAGAGGAGCTTGCCGATACCGAGGGTAAGGCATCAATATCCGAGAAGCTCAAGGCTGCGGAGGGCAACATCAACCGTGTCACCGCTGACGCCAAAGCGCGCAAGAGCGAGCAGGCAAAGAGCCAGAAGAGGTCCGAGAGCGAGGCAAAGGCACGCCTTGAGGAGGCGGAGCGCCGCCGCCTTGAGGACGAGAGGGCAGCGCGTCTCGTCGCCGAGCAGAAGCTGGCGGCGTTCGAGTATGCCGAAAATTACAGAAAGAAGCTTCAGCGTGATAAGCAAAGATCTATAAGCGCGGCAAAGCAGCGCGCAAAGGCGGAGCGCGAGGCAGAGGAAGCGCGCGAGCGCAAGGCACGCGAGGCTGAAATAGCCGCCGTTCTCGAAAACGAGAGGAGAGAGGCACGTGAGCGCGGCAAGCGCGCGACCGACCTGCTCAGCCGTGTTACCAAGCTTGCCGTGGTTGACGGTGACGGTAATCTTAGAATAGTTGATAAAGACGAGGCTGCCGATATAAAGCGCGCGGAATCCGCACTCACCGCACCCGAAGAGACGGTAAAGGAAGAAATAAAGGCGGAGCCGTCACCCATCGTCGATAGCTCCGACGCAGGCAGAATTCTTGTCACTGACGATTCACTCGCCTCGCCTACTGCCACTGAGTCGTATTTTGACGACGGTATGGTGACAGAGGAGGACGGAAAGATTCTTCTTAACATCACGGATAACCGCATGATGATAGAGGTTACCGACGGTGATGAGGAGGCAGAGGCACGCGAATACGAGGAGTACGTCGCCGCATACTCGAGGTCTGCCGAGGCATACGGTAAGGAAATGAAGCGCATGATGGACGCATACGCTAAGGCGGCTGCGCCCGCAGCACCTGCTGCGTCGCCCGCTTGCAAGCCCGATGACTCCGAGAAGCTTCGTGCAAAAAGCGGAATTTCCGAGGACGAGGAAAGATACTCAAAGGAGCTTGACGCTCTGCGTGCGCACAGAGCCGAGCTTGCACAAATACACGCCCGCAGAAGGAGCGCGCTCGAGGAGGAAATCTCCGAGCTTTCCGCAAGGGTTGCGACGGCAGGTGAGGGCGAGAAAATAGAAGCTCCCATCGCCGCACTCGTAATAGATGAGCCTGCCGATGAGGTGCTTCCCGAGAGGGAGATAGCTCTCGCGGCTGCCGAGGAAAGCTCCGAGCCTGTGGAGGAAGAGTCTTCGGCGGAGCAAGAGAAGCCGGTAGCCGAGGCTGCCGCAGTCGTTTCGGTTGACGAGGGTATTGTGGCAGAGCTTCGCGCGGTTGCAAGCCGTGTCACGGGAATAAAGAGTCTTAAGAGATACCTTGCAAGAGTAAACAAGGCTGTAAAGCGCATAAGCCGCGAGCTGGTGCGACTTGACAAAAAGCTCGAGGTGCCCGATGTAAACGAGGCGCCCGCAACCGTGGTTGAGAAGCTTGTTATACTCTCCGACCTTCTCGAAATTAAGAGCGACAGCCTTGCCGCAGCGGCAAGAATTTGCGCTAAAAAGTTTGCTAAGCGACTCAAAGCAGAGCTTACCGAGCTGATTGAAGCCTATAACAGTACCGTTGCCGCATACGCGGCAATGACGGGCGAGCAGCTCACCCGTGTGTCGGGATTTTTGCCGAAGTACATATCAGAGGGCACAGGCACTGCGGTTATACCGAAGCTGACGTATTCTGAAAGATACATAGAGGTTAACGATGAAAAAAAGGCGGCTGCCGCCTCCTACGTCTTCGTATTCCCCAACATCAACGACATAGCCGAGGGCGGCACTCTTACAGCAACGCCTGAGGTAACCTCGGAGGGCGGCTCGGAGGAGAACTCTCTCGCGAAGAGAGTGCTTATTACCTCTCCTTATACCAACGAGGAGTTGCTTGACTGTGTCGCTGTACATACTGCTCGTGAGCTCAAGCGCGCTCTTAAGAGAGTGAAGAAATCATACAAAAAGCTCGACCGCGAGATTCTTGATATCAGGAAGAAGCGCGCCGAGGCGATAGCCGAGCACGACGAGCGCGAAAGTCTAAAGATGATGGTCGAGGAAATTACCGTCGTAAGACAGAGAGTTGAGATTTCCGCAGCTATCCTCGGCTACTGCCGCGACGTCAAAGTCAAGAAATTTATTTCTGCCGCAAAGGCCGATATGATAGAGGCTATGGCGGAGTACAACAAGAGCGTCGACGAGTACGCAGCCATCACTGGCGACCGCCTGACCCGTGCGTCGGCGTATATGGCAGACAAGGTTATAGAGGGCAATGGAGCACCGCGCCTTGCAAGGCTCGCTTACTACCGTGAGCTTGTTGAAACCGTAGGCGACGTGGTCAAGGTAATAGGCCGTAAGAATGAGAAGGACACCCTTCCCACCACGTCCTGCACCTTCATCTTCGGAACAACTCCCGTCGTTACCGCAGGGCCGATAGGAGCACCCGCCGTGCCCGCTATGCCCAGCATACAGGCACAGCTCGTCCCCCCGACAGACGGAGGAGAGAAGCCCTCGTTCATGCTTTCCGCAGCGCCTGTCGTCGCACCGACACCCGTCGGAGAGCCCACTCATTTCGCGGCTCCCGATGAGATAACCCTGCCCGAGTCTTTGGCGGGAGCCTTTGACTCGGCACCCGCGCCTGCAGATGAGGCTGTGGGCGGCGTAGTCGTTGCCGAGCCTCCTGCATATGAGTTTGACGACGGTGAGATCGCAGCGATGGACCGCCGCATGCTGAAGAGCTTTGTGGTACGCAAGGATAAGGAAATTGCAGCTCTCGAAAAGGAGCTTGACACCCACGACAAGGCAAAGCGCCGTGCCGCAGGGGCTGAAAGGTCGAGTCTGTTAATCGCTTGCCTTGAGGACCTCAGATGCATAATAGGCACAAGATGTGAGGTTCTTGAAGCCTGCGTTCATGTACAGGCGGAAAAGGAAATCGACACCTCAAGAGCACTTCTTATCTCGGACATTACAAAATATAACGAGTACGTGTCTGAGTATAATCTCACGGCGAGAGAGCAGATACCCACTGCCACGACCGAGATGGTTGACAGGATACTGAACGGTGAGCCCTACAAAAAGCTGCCGAGGATAGTGCAGAGGGTTGGAGGGACAACCGACGGTGTAGATACGAGCTCGTTTACCGAGTATATCCGCGCTAACACTGCTGAAATCAAGAAGAAGCAGAACGAATGTAAAAAGCTGAGGGATAAGGCAAAGCGCGTGAAGGGCGACGGAGCAAAGGCGTCGTATCTCGTGCAGTGCGTGAACATACGCGTAGGAACCGTCAACATGCTCGTAGAGCAGCTTGAGAGGTGCGTTCTCGTGAAGAACGCAAAATACCGCAAGCAGACCGTCAAGGCTCTTTCCTTGGAAATTGAGGCGTACAACAAATTGGCGGAGGATTACACCGCACTTACGGGCAGAGCCGTCGTTAAGGCCGATACGAAAATGCCCAAGGCTATCGTAAACGGCAAGCCTTACGCAAGGCTGCTCGCTGTTTCGGGTGCAGGTGCTGCCGCAGAAAGACTCACCGACACCGCCGCTATGGGAAGGTCTTTTGCTGACAGCGTAAGACTTTCACTCGAGAGGACCGAGGTAGAGGCAAAGTGTGAGGAGCAAAAGAAGAAGTCTACGGCGGCGCTTGCCGACGAGTTTGATTTCTTCATTGACAAGCTTTATACCAAGCGCAAGGATTTGAGCTTCAACTTCGACGGGGTCAAGATGTCTGCAAGGAGCAGAATTTCCAAGATAACGAAGAAGATGGCGGCTCTCGAGCGCCGCGAGGCGAAGGCTCTCAAGAAAGAGGAGGCGGACAACGCGCGCTACTACGAGGCGGTTCTCACCGACGTGTCGACGTTTAAGCTTAAAAAGGAATCCGACAGAGCTGAGCTTAGTGAGGTTCAACACAGAATAGCCGACCTTCTTAACGAAAGAGACGCAAAAAATTCCGAGCTTATCAATCACTATGCCGGCACCGACAGAGAGTCTCTCAAGGAGCAGAAGCGCAAGCATCGCGAGCTCAGATTCAAGGCGGAGCGCCGTGCATTTAACTCGCTAAGACGGGTTGATAAGGACATAAGAGGCCGTTACGAAAACGGTCAGATAGATTCCTATAAGCCCGAGAGAATACACGCCGCAATGTACGAGATGATTGAGGCGAAGGGCGAGATAGCAGTATGCAAAGCGCGCCTCAGACAGTCGAAAAAGGTTAAGCTCACAAAGCACCAGCGAGAGATTGTCAAAAAGGACTGCCGCAATTGGGAGTCGAAATATAAGAGCGCCGAGGCACGCCTTAAAAACAACCTGAAGGTGGACGTCTTCAAGCGAATGATTCCCTTTGGAATTCTTCTGCTCGTTATACTCGCAGCAGCCGTAGCGCTCGTCGCTCTCTGGCCCTCAATTACTGCGTGGCTCGCAACACTCGGCTTAGGAATTTAAGGAGGTAACCGAAATGAAGCATGATCTTAAAGCTATGAGAAAGCACTACCAGGAAACGGTAGTCAGGCTTGAAAAGGATAAGCTCAAGATTAAGAAGAAGCTTGAAAAGGAAATGAAGCGCTTCGCGAAGCTTACCCGTCAGCCGAAGCTTGGCCATCGCCATGCTGCCGTCGGTCACGCCCCCAACGATTGGAAGGATGACGATAGCGTGTGGCGTCTTCTCGCCGACTGATTTTCGGCAGTTTCATAAAATTTTTCAAAAGCTATTGATTTTTTCAAAAAGTATGCTATAATAGTTACAGTAAAGTAGTGTATAGGAGAGGAGTGACCCGAGGGTCACTCCTCATTCATTGCCCCGATATTCTGTCGGGTAAGAGCTAAAAAGGAGGCAGCCCTTGAAAAAAAGCATTAAGGACACGGTTCGTGAGGCAATCGCCGGGACGGTAGAGGAGCTTGGCTACAGAATATGGGATATAACCTATTCGAAAATCGGCGCCGACTACCATCTCGAAATTACCATTGATTCCGACGACGGCATAAATATTGACGACTGTGAGAGAGTACACCGCGCAATAGACCCTATACTCGACGAGTGCGACCCTATCGAAGATTTTTACTATCTTGAGGTCTCCTCGCCCGGAATTGAGAGGGAGCTGCGCACCGACGAGCATATCGCCCTTTCCGTAGGTCAGCGGGTTGAGGCAAAGCTTTATAAGCCGCACGAGGGCAAAAAGAGCATTGTCGGCGAGCTTCGCGGTATGACCGACGGCAGCGTCGTAATCTCTCACGGCACAGGCGAGCTTTCGTTTGCGCGTGCAGATATATCTAAGCTTACGACGCTTTATTTTGAGGATTAATTAAAATTAACATAAATTTGAAAGGAACGTATTAAAATACGAGGTAAACCGGAAAAATGAACGCAGATTTCTTCAATGCCCTCGACCTTCTCGAAAAGGAAAACGGCATATCAAAGGAGTATATGATATCCCAGATTGAGTTAGCGCTCGCAAACGCCTGCCGCAAGGAGGTCGGACCCACGACGGTAATACGCGTGCAGCTTGACCCCAACAAAAAGGATATGCGAGTTTTCCAGCAGAGAACGGTTGTTCCCGACGGAGAGGTGTACGACGACAAGTGTGAGATATCTCTCTCGGCGGCGAAGGCGCTCTCCCGCCGTCACAAGCTTGGCGGTGTGGTCGAAACCGAGCTTAAAACCAAGGACTTCAGACGTCTTTCTGCACAGGCGGGCAAGCAGATGATTATTCAGGCAATCCGCACGGCGGAGCGCGACAGACAGACCAAGGAATACGAGGATAAGAAGGAGGAGATTATCACCGCCATAGTTGATAAGGTTGATAACTCCACAGGCAACCTTATTCTTGACACGGGTACGGGCTTTGCAACGCTTTTGCGCTCAGAGCAGATACCCGGCGAGACCCACGACGTAGGCGAAAGAATCAAGGTGTTTATCTCCGAGGTCAAGACCGGCGAGACCCGCGGCCCCATCGTAACTCTCTCAAGAGTTCACCCGAGCTTCGTAAAGCGTCTTTTCGAGCTTGAGATTCCTGAGATTCAGGACGGCACGATACTTATAAGAGGCGTTGCCCGCGAGGCAGGCTCACGCACCAAGATTGCCGTAGAGTCAAGAGACGCAAACGTTGACGCCATAGGCTCGTGTATAGGAAAGAACGGTATGAGAATCAACGCAATCCTCTCAGAGCTTGGCGGAGAGAAGGTTGATATTATCAGATACAGCGAGGACATCTGCGAGTACGTTGCAGAGGCTCTCTCTCCCGCAAAGGTTGAGAGCGTCGTTCTCGAGGACGAGCGCACCTGCCGTATCACAGTAACGCCCGACCAGCTCTCGCTTGCCATAGGCAAGGAGGGTCAGAACGCCAAGCTCGTAGCAAGGCTCACGGGCTGCAAGATTGACATAAAGGCATAAAACAAAAATCGCGTTTTAACAATTAATAGGTTAGGAAGTGGTTTTATGACGGAGAAAAAAATTCCAACGAGAAGATGTACGGGGTGCGGTCAGCATTTCCCGAAAAGCGAGCTTATAAGAGTTCTGCGCACGCCTGAGGGCGAGGTAGTGCTCGACCTTATCGGAAAGCGCTCGGGCAGAGGGGCGTACATTTGCAGACGGGCAGAGTGCCTCAAAAAGGCGCGCCGAGCGCGCAGGCTCGAGTCCTCTCTCGAATGCTCCATACCCGACGAGGTGTACGAGCGAATGGAAGAGGAGCTGTCGGTTGGAAAATAAATCAAGGACACGCGCGCTCGGTATGCTCGGGCTCGCTATGAGGGCGGGCAAGGTGATAATAGGCACCGAGCTTGTATGTCGGGCTATGCGACAGGGGCGGATAAGGCTTGTTGTAGTATCTGGCACAGCCTCGGCAGCAACTAAAAAAACACTGTCTAACAAATGCGAGTTTTATAAGGTAAATACGGTCGTGGTCGATACGGATACCGCCGAGCTTGGCAGGCTGCTTGGAAAAACCTATGCTCCTGCCGCGGTGGGAATAACCGACGACGGCTTTGCAAGAGAAATACGGCTCGCCGCACAGAGTCCTGCGGTGGAGGCAGAATTGAGAGAAAGGAAGTTTCCCGAGGGAAACCGGTGACTTTTATGGCTCAAACAACAACGATAAAGATTACACAGATAACCAAGGATTTCGCAATGAAATCGAAGGACGTTCTGGACACGTTCAAGGAAATAGGCTTTGATAAAAAGAGCGGCGGCTCTGTTGATTCCGACGAGTTCGAGCTCTTTATGAACTACCTCTCCACGAAGCACCAGATAAAGGACCTTGACGCTTACAGGGACGGCAGGGTGAAAATTTCTCAGGCGGAAAAGAAGCCGAAGGCGCAAAAGCCCAAGGCTGTGGAGAAGCCGGCAGAGAAGGTCGAGGTAAATCCCGAGGTAAAGAAGCCCGAGACAAAGCAGCCCGAGACAAAGCAGCCCCAGCGCGACGCAAGGTCGGCGTCTGCGCGCCCCGCACAGGAGAACCGCAGACCGCAGGGTGAGCGTCAGTTTAACAGAGACAATAATCAGCCTCGCTACTCAAAGTACACGCAGCAGCCGCAGGAGAACCCGTTTGCAAAGAAGCTTGAGGGGATGAATCGTGTGGCTCAGGGCTTTACTCGCTCGGGCGCACCGCGCCAGCAACAGCCGTCGCAAAAGCCTCAAAGCACCGCACCCGTGTCAAATTCCGCAGCTGCTACACCCAAAAATCCTGCACCTGCGGCAGTAAGACCCGCGCAGCAGGCACAGCTTGAAAAGCAAAGGCGCGCAGAGGCGGCACAGACCGCGCAGGCAGCCACCACGCGTGAGAAGCCGAAAAAAGAGGAAAAGCGCCAGAAGCAGCAGTTCAAGACCATAACGCCAACGCTCGACAGAAGCAACGTTAAGGGCGGCGTCAATATCGGCGGCGAGTATTCGGGCGGTGCGGCACCCAAGACCCGTGTCGTGGATATGAGAACCTCTGACGTCAATCTCTCGAAGTATGACGACAGATATCACGACCAGTACTACGCGATTCTTAACGGCACCGACAATAAGAGCTCAAAGCAGAAGCTCAAAAAGCAGGACAACCGCGGACAGAATCAGAAGAGCGCCAAGGATAAGGAGCGTGCAGCACAGGAAAAAATCAAGCGTATGGAGGCTGAGCGCGCAAGAAACAAGCAGCTTGAGATTACCGTTCCCGACGAGATAACCGTTGTAGAGCTTGCCTCTCGTCTTAAGAAGACTGCGGCAGAGGTCATCAAGAAGCTTATGTTTATGGGCGAGATGAAGGGTCTTAACGACGTCATTGATTTCGCTACCGCAGAGCTTATTGCCGACGAATTCGGAGCAAAGGTAGAGCGCGAGATAGTCGTTACAATTGAGGAAAAGCTCTTTACCGAGGCAGAGGATAACCTCGAGGATATCGAGGAAAGAGCACCCGTCGTTTGCGTTATGGGTCACGTTGACCACGGTAAGACCTCAATTCTTGACGCTATAAGACACACGAGCGTCACAAAGGGCGAGGCAGGCGGTATCACTCAGGCGATAGGCGCTTACAGTGTCAAGGCAAACGATAAGGATATCACCTTCCTTGACACCCCCGGACACGAGGCGTTCACCGCTATGCGTATGAGAGGCGCGAAGTCCACCGATATCGCAATCCTTGTCGTTGCGGCAGACGACGGCGTTATGCCTCAGACGGTTGAGGCAATCAACCACGCAAAGGCGGCGGGCGTCGACATTATAGTAGCAATTAACAAAATGGATAAGCCCACGGCAAACCCCGATAACGTCTTAAATCAGCTCACTCAGTACGAGCTTGTTCCCGAGGCGTGGGGCGGCGACGTCATCTGCGTGCCCGTTTCCGCACACACGGGTATGGGTATAGAGGACCTTCTTGAAAACGTGCTGCTCGTCGCAGAGGTCAAGGAGCTCCGCGCAAATCCCAAAAAGCGCGCGAAGGGTATAGTTATAGAGTCGAAGCTCGACCGCGGCCGCGGTCCTGTTGCAACCGTGCTCGTGCAGAACGGTACGCTTCATCAGGGCGACTACGTAATAGTAGGTAACGCTGTCGGACGCGTGCGCGCCATGGTAGACGACAAGGGCAGAACCGTCAAGACGGCAGGCCCCTCCGTGCCCGTTGAGATTATAGGTCTTGACGACGTACCGCAGGCAGGCGATGAGCTCAACGCGGTTGAGGACGAGAGAATGGCAAAGAGCCTTGCAGACCAGCGCCGTGAAAAGCTCCGTCAGGAAGTTCTTGCCGCAAACTCGAGAGTTAACCTTGACGAGCTCTTCGGTCAGATTGCCGCAGGCGTCAAGACTCTTAATATCGTAGTTAAGGCGGACGTTGCAGGCTCGGTTGAGGCGGTTAAGGCGTCGCTTCTCAAGCTCTCAAACGACGAGGTCAAGGTTGCTGTAATCCACTCCGCGGTAGGCGGCATTACCGAGTCTGACGTTATGCTTGCAACAGCGTCTAACGCGATAATCGTCGGCTTCAACGTGCGCCCCGATAAGAACGCGCTTGACTCAGCCGAGAGAAATAAGGTTGACATCAGAACTCACAGAATCATCTACGAGATTATCGACGAGATAGAGGCAGCTATGAAGGGCATGCTCGCCCCCACCTACAAGGAGGTGCTTCTCGGTCATGCCGAGGTGCGCCAGACCATCAAGGTGCCGGGCGTAGGAATCATTGCGGGCTGCTATATCCAGGATGGTAAGATTACAAGACAGGCACAGATTCGTATCGTGCGCGACGGCGTAGTTATCTTTGAGGATAAAATCGCCTCGCTCCGTCGCTTCAAGGACGATGTCCGTGAGGTAGCCGAGGGCTACGAGTGCGGTGTCGGTATCGAGAAGTTTAACGATATCAGAGAGGGCGATACCCTCGAGGCATTTATAATGGAAGAGGTAAAGGCCTGATTCCGAAAAAGCCCATCACGGCATAGTCCGTGACGGGCTTTTTGTATATTTTCGAGACTCCGGGAGAACATAAAAGGGAAGGAGAATTTTTATGTGTACTGCAATCAGCGACGTCAGAGGCTCGCACCTCTTTGGCAGAACGCTTGACCTCGAGTGCTCGTACGGCGAGGGGCTCGTGATTTTGCCTTGCCGTTTTCCGCTTAAATTTTTACACGGGTCGCCCGAAACCCGACATTTTGCTATGATTGGCACGGCTCATATCGAAAACGGACAGCCTCTCTTTTACGACGCTATGAACGAGTATGGGCTGTGCGGTGCGGCGCTTAATTTCCCGGGCTATGCAAAATACGCGCCGTACTGCGAGGGCAAAACGAATTTAGCCTCGTTTGAGGTTCTCCCGCGCGTGCTTGCCGAATGTCGTAGCACCGATGAGGCGGTAAAGCTCCTGTCGGGAGCAAACATAACCGACGAGGCTTTCTCAAAGGAGCTTCCCCCGACTCCGCTTCATTGGATTTTCGCAGACTGCGCGCGCTGCATTACCGTCGAGCCCACGGTCCTTGGTGTCATTATATACGATAACCCTTGCCGCACACTCACAAACGCCCCCAGCTTTCCGTATCATATGACGAATCTCGCAAATTATATGAATCTCACGGCAATGCCGCCAGAAAATACTCTTTGTCCCGACGTAAGCCTCTCTCCATATTCGCGCGGTATGGGAGCTATCGGACTTCCGGGCGACTTTTCATCTGCCTCGCGCTTCGTTAGGGCGGCCTTTGTAAAGCATAATACCACAGGCGCCGACGGGAGTAACAGGATAAGCCGCTTCTTTCATATAATGGATACGGTAGGAGTACCAAAAGGCGCGGTGATGACAAGCGAGGGTGCACCCGTGTCAACTATTTACACATCCTGCGCCGACACCGAGAGCCTGACCTATTATTTCACAACCTATGCTTGCCGCAGAATACGCGCCGTAAGGCTTGATAGATCGTCGGCAGGGAGCGATATGAAAGTGGTTTCAATGGACGCGTGCGAGGATATACTATATAATGAAGAACCCGTGCGATAAAGCAATTCCCACGCCTTTGCAGGCGTGGGAAAATATATTATTAATTTTTTGATGCCACTTGAAAAATATTTTTTCTTGTGCTATAATGATCTCACCACACAAAATTTTAATATTTTTTTGCACTACGGAGGTGCCTCATATTTTTACTTTGGTAAAAAATGCAAGGCTCTCTTTTTTCGCATTTCCGATAGTGCAAAAATTTTGTGTGGTAGCAAAACGAGCCTCGCGTTTTTCGTGCGTATGGCTCTTTGCTATACGCACTTTTTTGTTTTTATGGCCTTATGGCTTTTATTTTACGCTACCACAAATAATTTTATGCACAAAGGAGAAAATCATGAAGAAACTGTTATGGCTCATTCTTTCCGTTTCGCTGTGCCTCTCGGTGCTTCTCGGTCTTGTCGCCTGCGGCGGCGGTGACCCCGACCCATCGCTTGAGCCCCCGACGGAGGGACTTGAGTACACTCTCAACGAGGAGGGCACCGGCTATCTTTTGTCCGGCGAGGGCACGGCACGTGACCTCAATTTGAACGCCCTTGAAAGAGTTATCGTTGCAGAAACCTACGAGGGCAAGCCCGTCGTAGGCGTCAAGGGCAATGCCTTCAATGGCAATGACAAGCTAAAGTATATCTATTTGCCTCCGAGCGTTACCGCAATCGGCGAAAGCGCGTTCAAGGGCTGCGATGAGCTTCACACTGTCAAGTTCTCGGGTGTTAAGAAAATTTCCGAGTCTGCATTTGAGGAGTGCCGCGCTCTTACCACTATCGACCTTACGTCGGTAGAGGAAATCGGCGACACCGCCTTTCACAAGTGCAGCGCCCTTACCTCGGTTATCAGCCTTGATTCGCTGACGACTCTCGGTAATAACGTATTCATGCTTTCGGCTCTTGCCGACGACACTCCCGACGACCATATTACATACGTTGGCAAGTGGGCTGTTAACTACACCGAATACTATAATGACAGTGAGGGCGTTTACACCTATGCGCCGCTTGTTTTCAAGGAGGGAACGGAGCATATTGCTATGCTCAGCAGTCCTGACGGACCGAACGTTTATACGGACGTTACTCTCCCTTCGACCATCAAGTCTATGCCTTACGCTTTCATGGAATCAGAAAACGAGCACAAGGATATCAACCTTCGCGTGCCGAATATAGAGGTTCTTGTAGGTCTTGAGCTTGTCGGCGTGCTTGAGAACGAAAGCCGCGGACAGTACAATCTTTACGTTAACGGCACGAAGCTTGAAAACCTCACAATCCCTTCGACAGTTACCGAGATTAAGCCCTTTGCCTTCAAGGGTGCTAATATCAAGACTCTCACCATTCCCGCAAGCGTTAAGACGGTCGGTGCGCAGGCGTTCGCATACTGCGACGAGATTACCGAAATCAACGTTCTCGGTGAGACGAGCTTCGGCGATCGCGCATTTATTGCAACCTCCTCTGCAACCAAGGCAAAGTTCGCTTCGCTTACCTCTTATCTTAACTGCGAGTTTGAGACACAGTGGTCGAGCCCCGGCTATTCCAATAACGCTGAGCGCGAAATCTACGTAGGCAACACCCGCCTTGGCAGCGCAAATATCACAGTTCCCGCCGGAATAAAGAAGCTGCCGAACTTCGCGTTCTATAAGCTAAACACAAACGGCACCTACACCGTTACTCTCCCCGCAGGGCTTGAGTCGGTAGGCGACTACGCCTTCTACCAGAACACCTCTGCGAGAATGTCGCAGCTTCCCGACAGCCTCAAATCCATAGGTCTTTGCGCGTTTGATAACAGTGACGTGCGTATCGGCGGCGACTTTATAGTTCCTGACAGCACTACCGAAATCGGCGCTACCGCATTTGCAGGAGCAAACTGCGACGCCATTTACATCGGCAGCGGCGTAACCGAGATTAAGACCAGCACCTTCGCAGGCTGCAAGGCGAGCAAGATAGTTCTCGCTTATACCGATAAGGTTGTCGATATTCACCCCCGTTCCTTTGCGGACTGCGAGAACCTTACCGAGCTCGTGATTGGTGCTCCTCATACTGTGCCTTGGTATGAAAGCATGGCACAGAAGGCGGGCATATTCGGCGGAAGCGAAAACATTGAGAAGCTCGTAATTCCTCATCAGCTTCTTGATATGGTTGACCAGTTCGGTCTCGTTGAGCTTGAGATTATCAACGTTGGTATTAGCTTTGCGGCTGACTCGTTCACTAATCTCACGACAGCTCTTGAAAAGCTCACCATCGACGTCTCAAGGCTTGAGACTGTTGAGGAGGGCGCGTTCGATAATCTCGAGTGCGAAAACCTTTACCTCACAGGCTTTGACAATTGGCTTACCGTTGAGCTTCCCTCGGCTGACGAGTCGCTTCTTTACCGCGCTCGCAACCTCTATATCGACGGCGAGCTTGTAGATTCTCTCTACGTCAGCGGCGGCTCTACAATCATGCCGTACACACTCTGGCGTCTTAACAGCTTCGGTGAAAGCTCGATAAAGAATATTTACGTAGCAGCTTCTATTACCGACATAAGAGAGAACTCCATCGGCAGCCTTCAGGACATCGATATCTACTTTGCAAATGCGCGCGCTGATATCGACCTCAACCCCGGTTTTGAGGGCAGCTACTCTGTAAATCACACCCTGCACTTTGACCACACCGGCACCTTCGGTGAAAACACGAGCTTCAAGTGGTATATCAATGGCTCCGACAAGCTCGTAATCTACGATTACACCGGCGAGGGTATGGAAAGGAATTGGGAGCTCGTAATTCCCGCAACCATTGACGGCAAGGCTGTCGCTCTCGTTAAGGCTGATACCCTTGACGGTCACACCGTGGTGCAGAGCATTAAGGTTCTCTCGAACGATACCGTGATTGAAAACGGCTTCTACGAGTCCCTTCCTCTTCTCACGGGCTTTGAGGGCACTCCCTCACAGCTTGCAGACGCTGACAAGTCGAGCCTTATGATTCTCACCCTTTATAACGACGGCACCGACGCTACCGCTATGTTTAAGGACGTAACTACTCTTACGGGCGCACGGCTTGTTGGCTACACGGTTATCCCCGACTCTATGTTTGAGGGCTGTACTAACCTTGAGAGCTTTGCAGCTCAGGATGAAATAGGCAAAATTACCGAAATCGGTGACCGCGCCTTCATGAACACCAAGATTGCAAGGTTCAATACTCAGAGCGAGCTTACCTCTCTTACCAAGGTTGGCGATTATGCATTCTACGGTAACACTAACCTTGTCGTAATTTACATTGGCGCTGACGTTGAGGTTGGCGAGTCTGCATTC
>JAZOSP010000099.1:0-1777 GCA_045657165.1 Eubacteriales bacterium | reverse complement strand
TGCTATGACAGGCGGTACTGTAAACGCAAGTGCAGTTGATCTGTTTTTGGCAGGCTTTGATCCCGAAACGGGAGAATTTGTGTTTGGCTCTGACGGTGTTTGCCGACTTGTCAATAAAGCAGAGTTCTCGGGCGGTTCGCTCACCCTTACAGCTCTTGAACGTATGAATCCCGACGTTCCCACCTTCTTCTCCAAAGACCTTACTCTTGACGGAATGAAGGTAAGCGGCGGCGACAGTGCCGATGCTCTTGCAGAGAAGGACACTTCCACCTACACGTACACCGACACCTGCATCCGCATTGAGAAGGAGGTAAACTGATATGACAGGGACAAAGAAAAGAATATCAGCATCCTTCCAAAAATGGTTGCTTTTGATCGTTTCTATCGCGTTTGTAATTACTATCGTATTTCTTTGGGGATATCAGACGGGGCTCTTTACCGATAGCGCAGAGAACCTTCTTGACACGTATATCAAGGATGTAAAACAGGATATCGCAGACACATCGGATAAAAACCTTTTGGTTATCACCCATGCGGTTGCGACCGAGCTGAACGGTACAGAGGAAATAACGGGTGAACTTCTTGCCGAGATGCTCAATAAATATAATGTAAGCGAGATCAACTACGTAAACGCAAGCGGTGTGATTGAAGCAAGCTCAAACGAAAGCTTTGTCGGCTTCAATATGTCAACAAACGGTCAGCAACCGGCAGAGTTTATGGCTCTACTCGGCGCACTCACCGAATATGTTCAAGGCTATCAGCCCATCGCCTATGACAGCGATATCTACCGTAAGTACGCAGGCGTTAGCCTTGCCTACGGCGGCTTTGTTCAAGTCGGCTACGACGAAGAAGCCTACTATGAGGCAATGGGAACTGCCGTGACCGAGGTAGTTAAAAATCGCCACGTTGGTGAGGACGGATTCCTCATTGTTACCGATAGCGAATGGAACATCGTCAGCGACCGTTCTAATAATAGTGGTCAGCCCATTACCATCGTAACGGCAATGACACAGGACTTTGCCGAGATCGAAAACAAGGTAATGTTTGAGGAAGGCATCTACATAGGCAAAGAGGTGGAAAAGGACGGAGATGTCGCCACCGAGTACCGCTTTGAAAAGTGCTTCTGTATGTTCGACGAAAATGAAGGCTTTAAGATTATTGCCGTTTATCCGCACAGCGAAGCAATGGTTTCCCGTGACGTTTCGCTCTCCGTGTTCACGGTGCTTCAGATCGTGATCTTCGGCGCGCTGTTCGTCTTGATTTATTTCCTCGTGCGTAAGCTCGTTGTAAAGAATATTCACAAGGTAAACACCTCGCTCTCCGCTATTACCGAGGGCAAGCTCGACACCGTGGTGGACGTTCGTTCCCACGTGGAGTTTGACTCACTTTCAAACGATATCAACGCAACGGTCGATACCTTGAAGCGTTACATCAAGGAAGCGGAGGAACGCATAGATGCGGAGCTTGCCTTTGCAAAAGCCATTCAGCACTCGGCGTTGCCTTCTGTATTCCCGCCTTATCCAAATAGAAAAGAGTTTGAGATCTACGCCACGATGCACACGGCAAAAGAGGTCGGCGGCGACTTCTACGATTTCTATTTCATTGACGACTATAACCTTGCATTCTTGATGGCAGACGTATCCGGCAAGGGTATCCCTGCGGCAATGTTTATGATGCAATCCAAGACCATCATAAAGAGCTGTGCCGAGTCGGGCATGAGCGTTGAGAAGGTGTTCACCGTTGCAAATGAAAAGCTTTGCGAAGGTAACGATGCAGG
>JAZOSP010000098.1:0-1453 GCA_045657165.1 Eubacteriales bacterium | reverse complement strand
ATTTCGCTCAATACCGTTTTGGACGGCTCGTTCTTCGGCTCAGGCATTTCCGCGTTTGTACCGCCGATTTTGCGGTCGATTTTTACCGACGCCTGCACGCGCATCGTGTCCGTGATATGCGAATAGATATTCAAGGTCGTTTCCGCGCTGATATGCCCGATAATTCCCGACAGCGTTTTCACGTCCATTCCGTTTTCTATCGCCATCGTTGCGAATGTATGCCGTAAATCGTGGAAGCGGATATCCTTGCAACCTGACCTTTGCAAAATCAGTTTGAAGCGGTGCAGTAGCGAAGTAGGATTTCTTGGTTCGCCTTCCTTGACGGGGGACGGGAACATCCAGTCGCAGGTCTTCTTTTCTTTCATTTCCGCAAGCACTTCCACCATGTACGGCGGTAAGAGTATCGTGCGGATAGAGCTTTTCGTTTTCGGCTGTTGCACGATAAGTTCGTTACCTGCCGTAACCACCTGCCGACTAATCCGCAAGCTTCCGTCTGCAAGGTTTAAGTCCGTCCATTTCAGTCCCAAGATTTCACCTCGGCGCATGCCTGTGGACAACTCCAGCAAAAACAATTCGTAATATCCTTCTTCTCTTGCTCTTGCTAAGAACCGCTCGATTTCCGCAGGCGTTAGCACCTGCATTTCCCTGCCTTTCTTTGGCGGTAGCTTACACCCAAGGGACGGATTTTTCGTAATCAGCCCTTCGGTGACCGCTCTTTGCAATGCCGACCTGCAATGCGCGTGGCAGGAACGCACAAATCTATCCGACAGCCCTGTGCCGTGCTTTTCCGCATGTTGCAACCGCCCTTGCCGTTTCATCTTGGCGTAGAACTGTTGCAAATCGTTTTGCGTGAGTTTGTTGAGCGGTATATGTCCGATGGTCGGGATAATATGATTGTAGATAATGTTCTTATAGCTGTCTTTCGTCGTTTCGCGGAGTGCGGGCTGACAATAGGTTTGATACCAAAAATCTATCCATTGACCAAAGGGCATGTCTGGCTTGAACCGTTCCACCGACTTGCCGAGCTTCTCCCTTAACGCTTTGAGTTTTTCTTCGCATTCGGCTTTCGTTTTGGCAAGCACGCTCTTGGTTTTCGGAATGCCCTTTTCGTCGTACTCGACTACGATTCGCCCTTCCCACCGTCCGTCCTTTCGCAACCGCATCGTGCCGTCGCCTTGCTTTCGTTTATTTCTCGCCATTCGTTTTCTCCCTCGTTAAAAATTGTTGCATCATATTGTTGACGACGGACGACGCGTGTTTGTGCATGTCGCTCGTCATGTGCGTGTAGGTGTCGAGCGTGAAGCTCGCATCCGTATGTCCGAGCAAGCCTGCTAAGGTTTTGGCATCCACTCCGCCTTGTATCGCGTGCGTTGCGAAGGTGTGGCGTAAATCGTGGAAGCGTATCAGCGGAAGCTCCGCTCGTTTGAGTATTCTTTTGAGCTTGTCATACGCT
>JAZOSP010000097.1:0-1865 GCA_045657165.1 Eubacteriales bacterium | reverse complement strand
CGTTATTGACAAGAACCTCACGCCCGAGCTTATCGAGGAGGGTAACGTGCGCGAGATAATCTCGAAGATTCAGACCATGCGTAAGGACTCCGGCTTTGAGGTTATGGACAATATTAAAATTGCCTTCTCGGGTAACGACACCGTTGCCGCTATCGCTGAGCGCAACGCTGAGGAAATCAAGGACGAAACGCTTGGCGTAGAGCTCCTTGTCGGCGCGACTCTCGCACATTCCAAGGAGTGGAATATAAACGGCGAGCGTGTCACAATCTCGGTTGAAAAGGCATAAAACAAAAAGCAAGCAGAGGACACTCTTTTGAGCGGTCCTCTGCTTCTTTCTTAAAAACGGTTTATTCGTCTGTCGATTCAGCAGTGCTGTCGTGATAGGTTATGTAGTAAGTGCTTGTGAAGTTTTGTGTATAAGTTTGCGTGGTTGTAGGAGTGGTTGTATCAACGTAGTATTTGTTCGATTCATTTTCGGTGTTTATGAAATCTGCCAAATCCTCGTTAGCGGCACGCAAATCGGTAAGAGAGTTAAAATATCCATTCAAATCCACGGTATACTCGAGAGGTTTTTCTACGAGGCCTCCCTGATAATTGTACGAATAAGAGGTAACGGTGGTAGATTTAACTGTGATAGATTCTCCCTCCGCGTATGGAAGATATTCGTAAGTGGTTTCAGTTTTTGTGGTGCGTTTTCCGATAAGCACTTCTTCTGTAATAGTACTAACAGACCAATGATAATAATAGTTACTGGTTGGCGATGAGCGAAAATAATTGTCAGGGACATTGTAAGAAGAATTGACATATGTTCTGTTCAAGGAACATGTTACAAAAGAGACAACGGTTAGGTACACATCCTCCTCAACCTCTTGAGAGGTGTTTGTCACCTCGCCTTGGGCGCCTATGTGTAGGGTTGCGCCCTTGGGTAGCGGGACGAGCTCGCTTGTATTTGTAGCAAGCAAAAGTTTACAAATTTTTGTTTTTTGCCCGTATGTCGAGGATTCCTTTAAGGATGTGCTCCTTTGCTGAAGCGGCAGCGGATGGGGCGAGTGAGGGCATTCCGGCAAGGGGATAATCAAGACCGAGCTCCTTATATTTTGTCTCGCCCATTGAGTGATAGGGCAGCACGTCAAGCGCCTTCAGGTTATTCAGCGTGCCGATAAATTTACCAAGGCGATATAGGTTATCGGGGTTGTCTGTGTAGCCCTCAACTACCACGTGGCGAACCCAAAGAGGAATCCCTTTTTTCTCAAGATAGCGAGCGAAATCAAGAATGTTCTCATTCTTTCTGCCCGTTAGCTTTTCGTGAGCCGTGGGGTCAACGTGCTTTATATCAAGCATAACGAGGTCGGTGTATTTCATAAGCTCGTCGAGTTTTTCTATATACGTCGCGTTGCTTTCCGAATAGGTCACACCCGATGTGTCAATGCAGGTGTGTATTCCTCGCTCGTGTGCCTTGCAGAAAAGCTCGGTAAGAAACTCGGTTTGCATAAGCGGCTCGCCGCCCGTCGCGGTTATTCCGCCGCCCTTATAAAATGGGCGGTTTTTTTCAAATTCGGCTATAACCTCGTCGGCGGTTATTTCCTCGCCGACACCTAACTGCCACGTATCGGGATTGTGGCAGTAAAGGCAGCGCATAGGACAGCCCTGCATAAAGAGGACGTATCTTATGCCCGGGCCGTCAACTGTGCCGAAGGATTCCTTTGAATGTATATATCCTTTTGTCATAGGGTGCACCCCGTGTTAATTTAATAAAGGGACTATTCGATAAATAGCCCCTTTTGATTACATTACATCTTGTCGTGGAAGGTACGCGAGATAACCTCGTCCTGCTGCTCCTTTGTGAGCTTTATAAAATTAACGGC
>JAZOSP010000096.1:0-32210 GCA_045657165.1 Eubacteriales bacterium | reverse complement strand
TCATTCTGACTATTCCTCCTTGTGTTTTTTAATTTTGGTTGGCGGACCATCTTTATTATATCACAAGGAGGAATACTTGTATCTGAAGATCTTTTATTCCACCACTTCAAGTGGTGGTTTATTTCCGCTTAAGGCTACAATAAAAGCAGCAGGTGCGGAATTTCCGCCCTGCTGCTCTTTTTTACAAACGGCTATAAAGCCGCGAGGTTCTTTTTCCGAGCCGCCGCACCACACGGCGGCTCGTTTTTTGAGGTGTCAGGATTACTTTTCCTGCTCGGCAAGGCCGCCTGCAAGAGTAATCATCTTGACTGCCTGGAGTGAGAACTTGTCGGCAATTACCGTCAGCTTCTTATCCATGATACCACGGGCAAGAACCTTGACTCTGCCGGCAGAAGCGCTTACGAGTCTACGCTTCTTAAGCTCTGCGAGCGTCACCGTCTCGCCGTCCTCGAAGTTTTCGCAGATTGTGTCGAGGTTAATCTCGCACATTTTGCCACCAGACTTGCTCAAGGTACGCTTGACAACCTCAATGCTTGCCGCAGCCTCCTCGTCGGTGACGAGCTCGTCAGCGTGCTGTGCGTCAACGTGTACAGTCTCCTCTGCAACAACCTCTTCGACTACAGCTTCTTCGACCACAGTCTCTTCGACTACAGGTTCTTCAACTACGGCCTCTTCAACTACAGGCTCTTCAACCACAGGTTCTTCAACTACAGCCTCTTCAACTACAGGCTCTTCAACCACAGGTTCTTCAACTACAGGCTCTTCAACCACAGGTTCTTCAACTACAGGCTCTTCGACTACAGCCTCAACGCCTGCATTTTCAGCCTCTGCCTTAGCGTTTTCAAGCATTTCACCAACGTCAACCTTGACAATGTTTGCATTCTCGTCAAGTGTCATGCCCGCAGGAAGAATTACCTTAATAAGATCCTTAGCAACGAGTGCCTCGGTGGTCTCGTAAGGCATGCGGTAATCAACGTTCTTCTGCTCGGTCTGCTCAATTCCAAGCTTCGACATCATCTCAACGATGAGCTCAAGAGCATACTTAAGCGCTCTGTCGCTTCTGACCTTGATCATCATAGGCACCTTAGCGAACTTAGGCTTGTCGGATACGTCGGTGAAGTGATACTTCGACTCGCTGTAATCCTTAGGATCAAGACCGAGGTAAACTATAAGTGCTCTACCCTTGATGTTGATCTTAGCGCACTGAATTCTGCCCTTATTGAAGGATTCGCAGTTCCAGCTGGTTCTCGCCTTAACACCCTTGTAGGAAAGGAGAGTGTTCTTGAGTATGCCGTAGTAGTCCTGAATATCGGATTCGGACTGAATGTATCTCGACATGAACGAGCTTCTGTAACGTACGAGAACAACCTGACCGTCAACGATTCTCTGTGCTGCTCCGTCATCTTCATCGCTTGCGATTGCAGGTGTGGGAACGACTACAGGTGCAGCCTCTTCAACTACAGGTTCTTCAACTACAGCCTCTTCGACTACAGCTTCTTCAACCACAGCCTCTTCGACTACAGGCTCTTCAACTACAGCCTCTTCCTCAACCTCAGCTATCGGAGCTTCAACAATTGCCTCTTCAACTACAGGTTCTTCGACTACAGCTTCTTCAACCACAGCCTCTTCGACTACAGCTTCTTCGACTACAGGCTCTTCAACTACAGCCTCTTCGACTACAGGTTCTTCAACTACAGCCTCTTCGACTACAGGCTCTTCAACTACAGCTTCTTCAACTACAGCCTCTTCGACTACAGCTTCTTCAACCACAGCCTCTTCGACTACAGCTTCTTCTATTGCTGCTTCCTCAATAACCGCTTCTGCGACAGGTTCATTGACCTCCGCTATAGGCGCCTCGACAATAGAAATATTAGTTGCATCAACGTCGCCATCGGACTCGCTCGCACTGTAAAGGGTGGTGTCGCCGCCTCTCTTATTCTTTCTTACGATAAGAACAATTACGAGAGCTATAAGCAATACGAGCAGCACTCCTATGAGAATCCATACCCACGGAGGAACTCCCTCGTCACCGGTAGGAGTAGCTTCATCAACTGTTGCAAGCGCGTAAATCGAGAAGTGAGATACGTCGAAGCTCATAGCTCCGTCAGCCTTCACTGCGTCAGAGAGACGCTCGTGCTGCTCCTCACCCGACTCGTCGTAATAAACTACGTAAATGTCACGGTCGAGGTAGCCCTCGGGAATAACTATCTCAACACCGAAGCTAAGTCCGTCGGTGTATATAGGCAACTCGTTATCCGTATTCTTGAATACGATGTTATATGCCTTGATTACAGTCATTACCGTGCCGTCGGGGAAGGTTATCTTCTCGCCGATGTCAGCCTCGTTTACATTCATGCTGTAATCCGCAAGGAATGCGTCGCTGTCGGTTATCTTTATCGCACCGTCACTTGACGTATGCTCGGTCTTCGGAGGCGGGGGAGGAGGCGGAGGAGCTTCCTCTTTATTAATTACCCAAGCCAGCGTCGTCGCGTAAGGAATATTATCTAACCCCGTCTCGTTATAGTAAATCGAGAGGTCGCGCTCGACTCCGCCGTCCATAACGACGAATTTAACGAAGGTTACCGTATAGCGGTCGGGCTCAGACGCCGACGTGACACCGGTATAAATCGCCTTAACGTCGCCGAAGGTAAAGTCCTCGAAGCCGACGAGCTCTACTCTGTGTGTCGCTCCGTTATAGATAATCTCTCCGTCATAGTTCCAATGAATTTGCGAGTGATCAAAGCTTGCCTTGGCAATCGTAAATCCTATTTCACGGCTTGCTGCCGAAAGCTCGTAATTTTCTGCACTCTCGCCCACAAGCTCGAAGTATGCCGTTGTTTTGTAGGTACCGGGTACCTTGCCCTGAAGAGGATTACTGTAGCTTACTTCGACGTAAGCGGGAATATTGTTATTTTCGAGGTGGGGGCGCTTAACGTTACCGTTATAGGTATAATTATTCTCTTGAAGGTCATCCCAAACGAAGTCATCTACGTTTACCGTAAGAGGCGTGATATTGACAGATATCTCAACATTTACAGTCTGCACGTTCGCGCCCTGCGTTACGGTAACCTCGTAACGGTATCTTCCGCTATCCGAAACGTTAACAACCGTGAGGGTGTTACCGTCTATGTTTTGTGTTCTCCACGAACCGTTAACGTACTTTTTCCATATGTGTATGGTGTCGACAGAGACCGCACCTTCCGTAAGACCGTTAAGGGTCACGGTTACACTGTCGGGGTTGCCGTTATAAACGTGGCTTATGCTTGTGCTGCTTGCACTGAGCGTAACCTTAGCGTAAATCTTAACGTCAGCCTCTTCGGTTTGAGTCGTGGTGGAAATGCCGTCTCCACTCTTCACGGTCATAACGCAGTAGTAGATTCCGTTGTCGGCAACGTTTTTGACCGAAAGGGTGCTTTCGGTAGCACCGTTGATAGGCGCTCCGTCTTTATACCACTGATAAGCGGTTACCACTGTGCCGGCGGGAGCTGTGCCAAGAACCGCTTCAAGCGTATAGGTCTTATTTTCATCATAGGTTACGTTATCAAGACGTGAAAGCACGGTATTGCCGTCCTTGAATATCACGACGCCGGCACCGACAGGAGAAATTTCCCAATTAAGGGTGGCAGCCTCAGGGTTCGAAATAACGTAGTTATTACTGTACTCAGCCTTGAGAGTCGCAACGGCGGTATAGCTATCGGGAGCAGACTCCGCGTAGTTGCCCGTGACGTCGAATATCTCAAGATACTCGAAATCACCGTTAACTACGTTATAGAGCTTTCCAAAGGGAAGCGCAGAGTCGTAATTCCAGATATCGCCAACGTCAATGCTTCTCGGAGAAATGCTCCAATCAAGCTTTTGAATATCATCGACGGTGCCGATTATATCATAAAGTGCCGCGCTGCCGTCGATTGCCTCAACCTCTGCACTATACGTGCCTGCGTCCGTGGCACTGAGAGTACCGTCATAAGCAATGACAAGATCAGTGGGCATAAGCTCAAGCGAGCCATCACCGTTCACACGAACGAGAGCTACCTCATACTCGGTCGCCTCGCCTTTTTCGAAATCGTAGGTGTAAACGAAATTCTCATCTCCGGTAAAGAGCACGAGATTTCCGTCAAGATCGTAATAAGCCCATTTAAGCTCGGACAGAACTATTCTTCCCCTCAGAATCTCCCATTCCGTCGTTGCAACGTAGGAGCCGTTCAAGAGTTCGAAGAAGGTATTATTTTCGATCACGTAGTTTTCTGCAATAACCGAGTCCTTGAAGGATACGGTAACCGTCGCAGTGTAGCTGCCGACGTCCGTCTTTGCGTTGTCCGAGTAAGCTATGTCAAAGAGAGTTTGGTCAACTCCGCTTATCTCGACCACGTGCTCACCGTTATCGTAAAGGAACTCAAGCTCGCCCCATGCAACGCTGCCAAAGCCAACGGGTTTGGGAGTTACGGTGATATTTACGGACGACGTTGTGTAAGCTACCTCATTGTAGCTATCCGAGATAGTTACCTCACAGCAGTAGGTGCCGCTGTCGGCAACGTTTGCAAGCGATATCGACTCAAGCGTAGCGCCAACCATCTTTTCGCCGTTTCTGTACCACTGATAGCCTATGCTTTCATAGCCGTCTGCGGAAAGGGTTGCCGAATTGTCCTTAAGAAGGTCCTTGACGCTCACCTTGAGAACGTACTCGATACCTGCGTCGTAAACCTCGGTAATATCGACTGCGGGATTGTTATCGCCGCCAAGGAGAGTTACAAGCGCCTTGATCTCAAGCTTTGCATAAGCCTTGGTATCAGCAGAGGTCATCTTGTCAACAGGATTACCATCTTCGTCAACCCAGCCAAGAATCTTCCTTCCCTGATATGAGGTAATACCCGCGAAGTCTGCGACGGTTGCGCCTGCAGGGAGAAGTCCCACTCTGTAAGGCTCGGTGTCATCACCGACGTAATACTCTATCTTCGCGACGTTTTCGAATTTTACCGACGCATCAAGCGAAAGGCTTATCTCATCGAGGTCGAAGAAGGAGAGAAGGAGGGGAACCATATCCTTGTACTCGTCGGGGGCAAGCTCGGTGAGCTCCCTTTCGAGCTCCGCTACAGTAACGGAAAACGAGCCGTCAAGAGTGAAGAGTCCCTCGCCTCTGTAAAGGTCCATAAGGGACATGGATTTATACTGGTCGGGAATTTTGTTATATACCTTGGCAACGAGTGCTGAGAGCTTCGAGTTAAGCTTGTTAAAGAGGCTCTCAAACTGCTTTACCTTGTTTACTATATCGTCGTTTGAGTACTTAGAGAGATCTATGTACTGCCCAATAGCGTCCTCATCAAGGAGACCCTCGAAATCAATCTCACCGAGAAGCTCGATTATCTCGTTAAAGTTAAGGTCCTGATAAAGCGCGTAAAGGTCACCGACGTCAGAATCAAGCTTTGTGAATATCTTCTCCTTAAGCTCAGGTGAAAGCGACGTCGAATCGCACGCACGGCGGAGCACACGTGCAAATGCGTCGGGCACACTCACATCAAGAGTGAGCTTGCCACCGTCATACGAAATATCTATATGCTCGGCAATAACCTTGGCTATCGCTCTTACCTCGTCGTAGCCGCCGCCGAGAGCAACCGTGAGATTAAATGACGAATCACCGAAGCCCGTGCAAACCTCGACAGCCCACGAGAGCTGCATTTCGCCGTTGTCCCAGCCCGAAATTTCGGTAAAGGTGGGAAGCGCCTTGATTAGCGCCTTCATACCGTCAAGGTTGAAGGTGCTATTTTCAAAAACGGTGTTGCCGTCAACCTTAACCGACTTGAGCGCCTCGAGGATTGAGCGAATGCCGAGCTCCGCATTTTCGCTCTCGACCTTTTCGACGGTCTTTTCATAGTCATCAGCGAAAACGTCAGCAAAGCTCTCAACGCGGTCGGATATCTCCTCGGTTGTCATACCGAAATGCTCCTCTATCTCAGCGCTGCCGTTCTCTGCAACGTAGCTGTCAAGGTAGGAGTGGAAGGTATCCATAACCTTATCCTTAATCTCGGACGCGTCGGGAAGCTTCGAGAGCTCAACGTATCCGAAGGCTGCCGCAATACCTAAGATATCGGAAACGTAGGATGACACCGATTCAAAAATCTTCTCGTCATCGCCCTTTATCATTTCCTCCATGAGCGTATGCGTCGAGCCGCCCTCATCATAATTCTCGTCGTTCTTGACGTACGAGTCGAGTACGTTCGACCAGGAGTCCTCCTCTGTTCCGAAGTTCTCCCCAATCGTGTCGAGCACTATGAGCTTTATCGCAGATACGAGAGTATCAACGATATTGCCGATATCCGCCTTGCCCGTGCCGAGCAGCGCGTCAATATCGGGATAGAACGTAACCTTGAGTCCGCCCTTATCGTAGTCTATCTCGCACCAGCCGATGTCGAGCGTGCCGCCCTCGTCGTTCGAGTCGGTCGAGTCAGCTGAGCCGGTCGAGCCACCCGTTAAGACAGGCAGGTCATCTGCGCCCTCTACCGTTTGCGCGGCAGCGGGAAGCACTGTGCTGAGAAGCATAACGATGGTGAGCAAAAGTGAAAGCAAGGTTCTGGATAGCTTACCAAAGTTTTTCATAAAAATCCCCTTTTTATATTTGCTGATTTTACCGCGCACGTGACGCGTGTTCGACACACGGGCGCGCTCGCGCCGCGGTTATATAAGATATTATAACATTAATTTGCCATAAATGCAACACTTTTTCCAAAAAAACAGGGTGACCCGTGCGATTTTTTTCAAAAAGTGGGGTCACCCATCAAAATTATTCGGTTTTTTGGGTCTCGGGAAGTCGCTCTGCCTTAAATCGCCTGATAGCGCGAACGTTTATTACAGTCGCGGGAATCAAGAAAAATACGAGGCAAAATACAAGCGAGAGAGCAAGATGAATCAGCATAAACGCGGTTATCCGTCCACCCGTGTCGTCCTTTTCAATCGGTATCCGATTGTAAACCGCGAAGTAAACGGTATTCCGAGTTGCCGGCTCAATCTCCGAGGACCAGCCGTCGAACTCGTAGCTGTAGCTGCCGTCCGACGCGCGCTTTGGAGCTGACGGAGGCTTTGGCAGCTCCCCGTGCTTGCAGTACTGCGTGCTGATTGCCGTATCGTCACCCGAAAAAACTATCTTATACTGCACGTATTCAGCCTCAACGATAATTTTTACGTCGTTCATCGGCATTGTGAGCCTTGAGAGCATAACGTCGCTCTCGGTGCCGTCGTCAAGCAGCATGTATATACGGGTTACTCTGACCCCCACAGGCACGTCAAGCTCTACGTCTATGCTCTCGCCGTAGGTATAGGTGCTCTTAGAAGGAACTGCGGTAACGAGCCCCGAGGTAACGAGCGAAAGCTTGTATTCATAGCGCAATTCATAGGTACGCCCGGGTGCGGCGGTGAAGCCGAGCCTTGAATCCGAAAGGGTGTACTGTGCCTTTGCCTCCGCACCGCCGTCGGCCTCGTAATAGAGTCCGAGCCTGTCGTTTTTCTCAAGGCGGCACGGCAGCAAAAGTCCTACCCGTGCAGCGCTTTTTATCGGAGTCTCGTGCACGTCCTCAACAGTTAGGCAGTAGGAGTATGCGCCTGCGCCAAACGACACGACGTCGAGTGCAACACTCGCCGCCCCCTCCTTAAAGAGCGCAGCGACAGCCCCGGGGGAGAGCGTTAGCGTCGCGTATCTCGTATTAAGCGTTATTCCGTATCTGCCCGCCGACATAATAAGAAGCGTGCCAATGCGGTATTCGGTATCGTAGGTGCTGTAAAGGTTTACGGCGTACGTGCCGTCCTCAAGCGTTACCCTGCCGCCGCCCTCGCTTGTCGGAATTATGTACTCCTCGGCAAAGCGCGCCGTATAAGTAACGTCGCCCGTCACGGGCACGACGTCCTTGTCCCAGCCCGTAAAGGTATAGATATAAAGCTCGGTGCTCGACTTAGCGGTTTCACCGCTGTAGGTCGGCAGCTGCCCGTAAGGAACGATCTCACGGCTCTCCCGCCCATCAACCGACCAGGTCACTGCATATTCCTTGATTCTCTCCTCAAAGCGCGGATAAAGAATAACGTCGGAATATACGCACGAGAGGTCCGCCGTCTCGCCTCGCTCATTCTCCCAGCCGACGAACACGTAGCTAGCACGCGCGTCCTCGGGCTTTTGCGGTACGTAAGACAAGCCGTAGCTTACTGCCGTGCCGCGGTCAACGGTGGTGCTGTAAAGGTGGGTTTTACCGTCCGCGTCGTAAAACACGGCCGTAACCTCCTCAACACCATCGCCAATTTTCTTTTCGACCGATTTCGTAACGGTATATACAAAGTCTTCGTCTGCCGATACGTCGCGGTAGGAAAGCTTGCCCGCCTCGTATGCCGCGACGAGCGCCCTCGCCTCATCGCTCACAGCGTAGGGTGTCGGTGGGTCGCCGGGATTTTCCACACGGGTCGGCTCGTCACCGGGATTTTCCACACGGGTCGGCTCGTCGCCCGGCATATCGACGGGCTCGGGCAGCACCGGCTTTGAAACGTAATCGGGTTTCCTCGGCTCCTTCACCTCGGGGGGTGCCGTGGGCTCCGACTGAGGCGCGGGGAAGGTCTCTGTAAACGGCTTAGCCGCACCCGTGTCGGGGATCCCCTCCTCGCCGTAGAGCACCTCATCCACCGTATATCTGTACACATTATCAATGCGGTAGCTCGAATCAAAAACGTACTGCTTATAGCCCGCAGCGTGCGACGTACCCGCAAGGTACGACGGGTCAAGGCTCTTCACCGCCCCGTCCGTAAGTGCGTTTGCTATGACACAGAGCTGAGCGAGCAAAATTCTGTACTGCTCGTCCTTGTCGTATGCAATGAGAATACCTCTCACGCGGCGGTTGGAATAAAGATAATCAAGCGAGGCAAGAAGGTCACAAAAGCCCTCCTTAAAGTCCTCGTAATAAGTAGCGTAATAGTAGTATTTTGACTCCTCGCTCTCCGAGGCGAAATAACCGCTCATCAGCTCTCGCAGTCTTTCGGTCGAGCTGCCTGCAAGGTCTATAACCGCCGCAGGAACACCGCCGCCAAGCTCGCTTTCAATAGTGTCGCGCTCGCGCAAAACGAGGTCGACCGTTGTACCGTTTATCGCATTGTAGAGCGTTCTCCCAAGAGGAGTCATAGCGGTTTTTGTAAAATCAATTATCGCAAGGTGGGCGCGGTATGAATCGACGATCAGAAGATAGTCCTCGTAGCTCTCAAGTGCTGTGTCGTAGGCTCGCTTTTCGGCAAGATAAGCGGCATAAGCCGAATAGGCGGTGTCGTATGCCGCCATATCCGCAAGATATTTTTCATGCGCCAGAACTCCTGCCTCGTAAAGCTCGAGCTCGCTGACGTAGGCGTTATATCTTTCGGTTGCTTCCTTATATATATTATATTCGATTAAATATTTGTCGTATGCTAAAAGCCTGTCTTTGTAATCCGAAAGCTCGGAGAGATACTCCTCGTAGGCACGGCTTTTTATAAGATATTCCTCGCTTGCGCGGCGGTATTCCGCCTCGCCCGCCGCTATTTCCTCTCGCAAGACGGGTGCGTCAAGATACGCCTTATTTATGAGCGAGTTAACGTCCTCGCGTGCAACGGTGAAGGATAGCGCATATTTTACCGTAACAGATGTCAAGGTATTACTGCCGCCCGAAGTGGGAAAATACGCAGAATAAGAGCCTTCGGCAGCTTCGCGCGCAAGCTCCTTTACACTGCCTGAAAGCTCGGCGCTCAAAGGAGTCCAAACGACCGTGCCTCCCGACGAAGAGGTGTAGGAATACTCCCTCGCGTGCACAGTCAGAACCTCTCCCTCGACAGTTGCCGTAACGTAGGAGGTGGTAATGCCGTCGTCATATTCAATTTTTGCGCCGCCGACCTTGACAAGATACTCGGTCTCGACCGTCGAAAGCTCCTCGCCGAGGTAGCCTTCAAGAATATCGGAACCCGTCACCGTCTTATTGTAAACCGAGCCAGGGCGCGAGTAGTCGTAGCCGTCGGCGGTCTCTGCTGCGGTAGCGGCTACGTAGCCGAAAAGCAGCAGGAATATAAGACAGAGTGAGAGCGCACCGAGAAGACGCCTTCTCCCTTGCATTTTTCTCCCCCCGAAAATATTTTACAATAATATTTTACCACGCCTGAGTGACGTTGTCAAGTAGAGGTAAAAGAGAATAAAATTTTACCATCAAAAAAAGATATTGCCCCAACGAATGCTCCTCGGGGCAATATTACCAATAGATAATTTATGGCAAAATTCACAAATTTGACTATATTTATTTACATTTTCGCCGTTTTACCCAAAAAGCGAAGTCGATAGATATCTGTCGCCCGTGTCGGGAAGCAACACCACAATGCGCTTGCCGCGATTCTCGGGCTCGCGCGAGATAGCCCTTGCGGCAGCAAGAGCCGCCCCCGATGATATACCGACGAGCACGCCATCTTTTGCAGCGGCGAGTCTCGCTGCCCCGTAAGCCTCCTCGTCGCTTACGGCAATCACGCGGTCGACAACCGACAAATCAAGATTTTTCGGTATAAAGCCTGCGCCAATCCCCTGAATACCGTGAGAGCCTGCGTGCCCCTCGGTGATTACGGGAGAGCTCTTCGGCTCAACTCCTACAACCGTAATGTCGGGATTTTTTGATTTCAAATACCGTCCGACACCGCTTACCGTGCCGCCCGTACCTATTCCCGCAATGAAAATATCTATTTTCCCCTCGGTGTCCTCCCAGATTTCGGGACCCGTGGTATCAAAGTGTGCCGCGGCGTTTGAGGGGTTATCAAACTGCGCGGGGATAAACGCGCCGGGTATTTCGCGAGCGAGCTGCTCCGCCCTCTCTATCGCGCCCGCCATACCCGCCTTGCCGTCGGTCAGCACAAGCTCTGCGCCGTATGCGGCAATGAGTCTGCGTCGCTCCTCGGACATGGTGTCGGGCATAACTATTATGACCCTGTATCCTCGCACCGCGCCAACCATCGCAAGCCCTATGCCGGTGTTTCCCGAGGTTGGCTCGATTATCACCGAGCCCTGAGATATCAAGCCCTTAGCCTCCGCGTCGTCGAGCATGCGCTTCGCCGCCCTGTCCTTGACAGAGCCTGCGGGATTGAGATATTCAAGCTTCGCAACAACCTCGCACTCCTCTGAGAAGCTCTCAAACAAAAGAAGCGGCGTGCCGCCAACAAGCTCCTCTACCTTACCGTAAATTTTTCTCATACTGTTACTCCCTCACCTCGTAGCGCTCGCCCTGTATCATAACGTAGCCCGTGCCGTAGTCAAATTCGTACTCATACCGCGCACCCGTGTCAACGTTTGTGAGCTTTATAACCTTCACGCCGTCCTTTATTCCTATAACGTATTCATAGGTGTCCTCGACGTAATCAAGCCCGTTATTGTATCTGTTCATCACGGTTTTGCGATCGAACGTGTAGGACGACTCCATCGAAATTCCGATATCCACCGACCAGACGTAAGTACCCTCAACCGTCTCGCCCGTGTCGTCAACATTCACGGGTGGCTGGCAGGACATAAGCGAAAGCGCCACCAAAGCAAGCGCCGCTATCGCAATAAAAGAAGCTATTCTTTTCATATATTACTCCACTCCAAAAGCTGTTTTTATTTATTTTACCACACATTCCGACTTTTGTCACTATAATATTGAAAACTTTTTTATATAAGCAAAAGGCGGTGCTGTGTCAGCACCGCCCCAACGATGTCGGTCAGTTAACCTTGTTATACTTTACTCCGCCAATCTTGATGTACTTAACGCCGTCCTCTTCGCCTTCGGTGAAGGAAAGAGCAACGCCGCCCTCTGCCATGCCGTCCTTGGCCTCTGCCTCACCGTAGTTGAAGGTGATGGTC
The DNA here is from genome assembly GCA_045657165.1 of Eubacteriales bacterium. Classification (GTDB taxonomy): domain Bacteria; phylum Bacillota; class Clostridia; order Oscillospirales; family CAG-272; genus UBA1740. The sequence goes on along the minus strand of JAZOSP010000096.1, from coordinate 20,350 downwards.
TTGTTGCCTTCCTCGTCCTCGCCAAGCTCGTAGGTAGCGTTGACGGTAGCGGGATTAAGGCTGCCGATAGCACTCGTAAGCTGGCTCTTAATCTCTACGTTGTTGCCGTCAAAGGAATAGGTAACGGTGTACTCCGCCAAGCCCATTACGCTATAACGTCCCTCATAGGTGCCGGAAATCGTGTTTCCGCAGGAGGCAAGTGAGAGGAGCGCTCCTACAAGAAGAACACACACAAGAATTGAAGATAATACTCTTTTCATAATTTTCTCCTTTCGAGTTATATCAATTCGCATTGATATTTTATCAAAATTAGGTGAGTTTGTCAAGTATATTAATCAATTATTAATTATTTTTTATCCGTCAATTATTGACAAAGCGCTAAATGAGAATTATAATGATAATAGTGCTTGCCGCACCCTGCGGCACGGGAGTCAATGATGAGGCTTGGCGTTTTTATAAAAAACATATTCTTACACGGCTCACTCGTCTTAAGACACAAGTGGGGCGTTCTCAAAAACTGTGCTAAGTGCGGTATTCTTTGGCGCGGTATCGTTCACGACCTCTCGAAATTCGGCCCTACCGAGTTTATCGAGAGCGCTAAATATTATCAGGGGAATCGCTCGCCTATTATCGCGTGCAGACGGGATAGGGGAGTGAGCCTTGCGTGGCTTCACCACAAGGGCAGAAACCGTCACCACATTGAGTATTGGCAGGACTTTGACGGCGAGGTGCACCCTCTTATGCCCTATAAATATGCCGTCGAGTGCGCATGCGATAAGCTTGCCGCGACAAAAACCTACGCGGGTAAAAATTACACGCCCGATATGCCGCTTAACCATTGGTTAAGATACGGCTCAAAGGTGCTGGGCAACCCGAAAACGCTTGAGTTCGTCGAGCGCGTGTTCCGCGACCTTGTCGAGCTTGGCGAGTGTGTCGTCTTGAATAAGAGGTATATGAAGAAAACCTACGCCGAAATTTGTCAGAGCGAACAGAGATAAGCAAAATGGCGAGTCCTCGAGGACTCGCCATTTTATCGTGTTTTTCTTTGTTTTGTTATATTTTTCGATATGAATCCACCTCATCCGCAAGAGCGCTCACCCGCTCTCTCATTCGCGCGAGTGCTGCGGGTACGTCAGCCTCACCGAAGGAATCAAGATAGCCCTTGTCACATTCAAGTGTCAGATAACCCTTGTAATTTATCTCGCCAAGCGCACGGGTAAGGAGAGCCCAATCGATTTTTCCAAGTCCCGGCAGAGTATGCAAATCACTCACACCGTCTACGTCGTGAAGATGAAGCGCACCGAGCCGCTCCCGAAGCACGCGCACCGACCTATCGGGCGAGCCGCCCGTCAGTGCCGTGTGTCCTACGTCAATACAAAGAGTAAAGGCGTCTGAATCGCCGAGCGAGTCGAAATATCTTGCGTGCTCCTCGGGGTTATCGCATGTCGAGGGAATGATTTTTCCCGTTTGGGGCGCGCGCTCCCACATGTTCTCAATAGCAATTTTAATTCCGTAATCCACGGCATAAGGAGCTATGCGGGTATAGAACTCCATATTGGCGTCAAAGCTTTCCTCGTGTCGCTCCGTATGGGGAGCGAGAATTAACGGGTGGACTACTATACATTCGGCGCCAAGCAGTCCCGCAAACTCAAATATGCGAGGAAAATTCGGTACGGTTTTCTCTAAATAAAACTCGTTTCCGCCGCCAAAGGGTGCGTGCGCTTGATTAAAGACGGCGCCCCTATCCTCTGCCATACTCCGAAGCTCTCTTGCGAGCGATTTATAATCATCTGCGAGCGCGTAGCGCTCCTCACCGTAGCTCATCGTCATATCTATGGCTTGGAAGCCTGCGTCAAGGATAGTCCTCACAGCACTCTTTATACCTATTTTTCTCGCAAGCGCGAGCGTTTGAGTTGAATAACGCATAATAGCCTCCTTTTTTTATCGAAAACAATTTTATCACAAAGCACGTCACCGTGTCAATCTTTTTATGAAAAAGCTATTGCTTTTTCGAAAAAAAGTGATATACTTATCGGTGGAAAAACGAAAGGTGACAAAAAATGACAAGAGTTCGTGACTTTATCAAGACCAACGCCGTTATGCTTATTGCGGCGTGTGCGGCGCTCGTTACTGCCCTCATCGTTCCGCCCGATGAAAAATATCTTGAATACTTTGACTTTAAGACGCTCACCTGTCTTTTCTCGGTGCTTGCCGTGGTGTGTGCGCTCAGGAACGTGAGATTCTTTTACACGGTAGCAAAAGCGATAGTCAGGAAATTCAAGACCGCCCGTCTTGCGATTTTGGCGCTCGTTTACATAACCTTTATCGGCTCAATGCTTATAGCCAACGATATGGCGCTGCTTACCTTTTTACCCCTCGGCTATTTCGTTCTTCATACGACGGGCAAGGAAAAATATATGGCATTCACCTACATAATGCAGAACATAGCGGCAAACCTCGGCGGCATGCTCACCCCGTTCGGCAATCCGCAAAACCTTTACCTCTACTCTAAGTTCAACATTCCAGACCTTGAATTTATATCTATAATGCTCACACCGTTTATCGTTTCGGTTGTGCTGATAACCGTGTGCTGCCTCGTTTTCGTTAAATCCGAGCCGCTTGTCGTAGAAGAGCGTGCAGCGACATTACCCCTACCCCGTGTCGCAATTTACCTCGTTTTATTTGCCTTTGCGATTCTCATAGTTTTCAGAGGCATACCCTATCAGCTCGGGCTTATAGTAATACCGATAGCCCTCATTATCCTCGATAGGCAGGCGCTCCTTCAGGTCGATTACGGGCTTCTTTTAACCTTTGTTTTCTTCTTTATTTTCTCGGGAAATATGGCAAGAATTGACGCGGTGAGAGATTTCTTTTCATATCTACTTGATATGAACACTCTCGTATTCTCCGCCCTCTCGTGTCAGTTCATAAGCAACGTCCCCTCGGCAATACTGCTCTCGCAGTTTACAAGCAACTACCGCGAGCTGCTCCTCGGCGTGAACATCGGCGGTGCCGGCACGCTTATTGCCTCGCTCGCAAGCCTTATCACCTTTAGGGAATATACGAAGCAGTCGCTCGGACACACCGTACGATACCTCGTAAAGTTTACTCTTTTCAATTTTGCCTTTCTCGGTATACTTATACTCGTGTGCCTCGCCTTCGGAATATAAAAAAGCCACCCCGTGCGTAAAAATACGCCGCGGGTGGCTTTTCAAATTATCAAAAGCTCTCGGGATAAACTCCGCGCGCCTTTAGGCTGCGGAACGCCTCAACGACAGTTTTTTTATCCTCCTTGTAGGTAACGCCGTACCACTTGTCAGTGCTCGGCAAAACCTTAACATCGCAGAGGCCCTCCGAGATAAGCTCGGAGACGACGGTCGGCAGGAAGAACTCACATCTCTCGGGGTTTTCCGCAAGTCCCTTGTCGAGAAATTTCGGGAAACGGCGGCGGCACTCCTCAATGTAAGAGGGAGTGAATCCCCAAAGATTCATAGAAACGAGCGTATCGGGGTTAAGGTCACAGTCGGCACCGTTCTCGGTGTAGTAAATGCGCTCGCCGTCGGTAGCAATTTTCGTGCGCTCAACGATTTCGGTGAGCATGCCCTCTTCGTTCGACTTGCACACGCCGCGCGAAACCGTGCCCTCTACCGTAACAGTGTTCTTGATTTGATAGCCAACCATAGCATAGTGATATTTTTCACCGTCAGCGGTGTCCTTCAGAAAATCGTAAATTTTCTTAAAGGCGTCAACTCCGTAGTAATCGTCGGAGTTAATTACGGCAAACGGGGCAGTAACAGTACCGAGGCAACAAAGAATTGCGTGCGCCGTGCCCCACGGTCTTACTCGTCCCTCGGGCACAGAGTAGCCCTTGGGGAGCTTATCAAGCTCCTGATAGACGTATTTTACGTTCACGTCGCACCCCGCAAGGTGAGAGTCCATAACCTCTCGGAAATCCTTCTCAATCTCACGTTTAATAATAAAGGTAACGTCACGGAAGCCTGCCCTGATTGCGTCGTAGATAGAGAAATCAATGATGATATGTCCCTCGTCGTCAACTCTGTCAATCTGCTTCAGCCCCCCGTAGCGACTGCCCATACCGGCAGCCATAATAACAAGCTCGGGATTATTCACGGCTTATCTCCTTTTTTACATTTGTTTTTTAATTATAACTCATTTTTGGAATATTTGCAAGCAAAAACGCAATATTTGATAAAATGATACAAAAAACTATACCGTTTGTTCATTCACCACTTGAAATCAAATAAAAATAGTTGTATAATAATATAGCATTAAAAAGTGAGAGGAGAGGCTATGCACGAGCTTAAAATAGGAAAAAACGACGCCGGTCAAAGGCTCGACAAATTCATAACCAAGACGCTTGACTTGCCCACCTCGCTGCTCTACAAGTCCATTCGTACGAAAAAAATCAAGGTCAACCGCCGACGTGCCGAGATAAGCACTCTGCTTTGCGAGGGCGACACGGTGCAGTGCTTCATTTCGGACGAGTTCTTCGAGCGCCGCGCTGACAAGACCTCATACGAAAATATTACTCCTCACCTTGATATAGTTTACGAGGATGAGAATATTATGCTATTAAATAAGCGCCCGGGGATCGCCGTGCACGAGGACGAGCGCGGCTCAACGAGCACGCTTATCACTCACGTTCAGGCGTACCTTTATCAAAAGGGAGAATATAATCCCGAGGACGAGCAGAGCTTTGCGCCCGCCCTTTGCAACCGCATTGACCGCAACACAGGCGGTATGGTTATAGCGGCAAAAAATGCCGAGGCACTGCGCGTGATGAACGAAAAAATCAAAAAGCGCGAGATTGATAAGTTTTATCTTGCCGCCGTTCACGGTATTCCCTCCCCCGAATCGGCAACGCTGAAGGGTTACTTACTTAAGGATGACAAGAAAAACATCGTCAGAATTTACGACAAAAATCCCCCGCGCGGCGCAAAGGAGATAATAACGAGGTACAAGGTGATAGCTAAAAGAGCCGATACCGCACTCCTTGAGGTAGAACTTCTGACAGGCAGGACACACCAGATACGTGCCCATATGGCGCACGTAGGTCACCCACTCATAGGCGACGGAAAGTATGGCGTAAACAGAGCCGACAAATCGCGCGGATACAAGTATCAAGCGCTCTATTCATACAGGCTGCGCTTCTCCTTTGACACCTCGAAGCCCACAGCCCTTGACTACCTCTCGGGCAAGGAGTTCAGAATTTCAAAAAAGGATATTTATTTTACAGAGGAATACTTTAAGTAAAAACAAAACCCACCGATTTTCTTTGAAAATCGGTGGGTTTTGTAAGTATTTATTTACTTTTTTTGAATATTTCGAGTAGCTCGTCGACATCCTCATCTCGCGTTGCAAAGCTTGTAACGAGGCGGATAACCGTGTCGCCGAGAGGGGTTTTCTCCCAGACGTTGAATATCACGTGCTCTCGAAGCGTTGCGAGCAACTTTTCGTCCACGACAACGAACTGCTGGTTTGAGGGCGAGTCGATATGAAGGTGGTAGCCGAGTGACGTAAGTCCTGCCTTCAGCTTCATAGCCGCGCATATTGCAGACTCGGCAATCTCAAAATAAAGCCCGTCGGTAAAGAGCGTGTCAAACTGTACCCCAAGGACTCGCCCCTTTGCAAGAAGCGCGCCGTGTGCCTTGACGGTGGTGAAAAAGTGGGGACAAATGTCGGGATTTGTGATAACCACTGCCTCGCCGAAAAGCGCACCGACCTTCGTGCCGCCTATGTAAAAGACGTCGGCAAGCTCGGCAATATCCGCGAGCGTCGCGTCAGCTCCCTCTGCCGTGAGCGCGTAGCCAAGCCTTGCACCGTCAATATAAAGCCTTGCGCCGTGAGCCCTCGCAATCTCGCTTATTTTGCGAAGCTCGGCGAGCGAATACACCGTGCCGTACTCTGTCGGCTGGGAGATATAAACCGCTCCCGGCTTTACCGTATGCTCGCGCGCCTCGTCAAACTCGTAGGCAGAAAATCGTGCCGAAAGCTCGTCAGGGTCAATTTTACCGTCGTGCGAGGGGATAGTAAGAACCTTATGCCCCGTAAGCTCAACTGCCCCCGCCTCGTGCCCGTCAATATGACCGGTAGTGGCTGATATCACGCCCTCGTATGGCGCTAAAATAGCGGCAAGCACCGTCGCGTTAGTCTGCGTGCCGCCCGAGAGAAGGTGTACGCGTGCCTCGGGTTTGCCGCACGCCTCGCGTATTTTTTTCCTCGCGGACTCTGAATACTCGTCAAAGCCGTAGGTGCCGCTTGTGCCCTCGTTGGTTTCAACGAGCCTTTTAATTACACACGGGTGCGCACCAACGTTATAATCGCTTGAAAAATCTAACATTTCGCCTCCGAATTACTTTTTGCCCGTCGAGCCAAAGCCGCCCGAGCCGCGCTCGGTGTCACAAAGCTCGTCAGCTATCTCAAACTCCGCCTTAAGATAAGGCACTATTACAAGCTGAGCAACACGCTCGCCGCCCTCGACGAGAGCCTCGACGTCGGTATGGTTATGAAGCGCTACCATTATCTCGCCGCGGTAATCCGAGTCAATAACGCCGACCTTGTTCGCGGGAGCAAGCCCCCGCTTGGTTGCAAGCCCCGAGCGTGCGAATATAAGACCGCAGTAGCCCTCGGGTATCTCGGCAGAAATTCCCGTTTTAATAAGCACGGTCGAGTGCGCGGGAATTTTCACGTCCTCGCCGTGAAGATTATAAAGGTCGGCACCTGCCGAATATTCGGTGCCGTAGGTCGGCACGGTTGCGCGAGCGTCAAGAAGCTTTATTTTCACTTTCATTTTCCGTCCTCCGAATTTTTGTAGGTTTTGTCCTCCGCGACCCCCGACCAAATGACTATCTCACCTGACTCACGAGTTGCGTTCATATCAATTATGCGCTGATTTGCCGAGCCGCGAAAGCGCAGCCCAAGGCGCGCCTCGCTCTCAACAAATCGCCCGTCAACGAGTATATCCACGCAGGCAAGAAGCTCAGCTGTTATATCGAGGCATTTCGGGTGACTACCCACCTCGCCGACAAGCTCGTCGTAAAGATTGCCCGTATAGAGCCACACGGTTTTGTCGGGAAACCTCACCTTCAGCTCGCGAAGAAATGGTAGCAGCCCCACCTGATTCTCGGGCTCCATAGGCTCGCCGCCGAGTATTGTCACACCTCTGACAGCTGGTATTTCGAGGCTCTCGTAAATCTCCTCGGCAACATCCTCGGTAAACTCGCGCCCGTAGTCAAACGCCCAGGTTTCGGGCTGAAAGCAGCCCTGACACCTGTTTCGGCAGCCGCTTACAAAAAGGGTCGTTCTTATCCCTTCGCCGTTTGCAATATCGAATTTTTTAATCGCGCCGTAATGCATATTTCACCTCATGCGTTCCCGAGCTTTTCGCGAAGGAAGGCACCCGTGTAGGATTTTTCGCACGCGGCGATCTCCTCTGGAGTGCCGGCGGCAACTAAAGTGCCGCCTCCGTCACCGCCCTCGGGTCCGAGGTCGATGATGTAATCGGCAGTCTTGATGAGGTCGAGGTTGTGCTCTATAACCACGACCGTGTTTCCGCCGTCGGCAAGGCGCTGAAGTATGCCTATGAGCTTTGCAACGTCCTCCGAATGAAGCCCCGTCGTCGGCTCGTCAAGAATATAAATGGTCTTACCCGTCGAGCGCTTTGAAAGCTCGGTCGCGAGCTTCACCCTCTGTGCCTCTCCACCCGAAAGAGTGGTCGAGGACTGACCGATTTTGATATACCCGAGTCCGACGTCAAAGAGCGTTTCGAGCTTCCTCTCTATACTCGGTATGCCGTCGAAGAAGGAAAGCCCCTCCTCAACCGACATTTCAAGCACGTCGTAAATGCTCTTGCCCTTATATTTGATTTCAAGCGTATCTCTGTTGTATCGCTTTCCCTTGCAGACGTCGCACTTTACGTAAACGTCAGGCAGGAAATTCATCTCAATGCACTTAACGCCGTCGCCCTCGCAAGCCTCGCACCTTCCGCCGCGCACGTTAAAGGAAAACCTTCCCGCGTCGTATCCGCGTGCCTTGGCGTCACGGGTTTTGGCAAAAAGATTTCTGATATCCGCAAAAAGTCCCGTGTAGGTCGCGGGGTTCGAACGCGGTGTGCGCCCAATGGGGCTCTGGTCTATCGCTATAACCTTGTCGAGCTGCTCGATACCGAGAATTTTATCAACCTTGCCGGGATAGGTCACGGCGCGGTTGAGGTCCCTTGCAAGAGTTCTGTAAAGAATCGAGTTAATAAGCGAGGATTTTCCGCTGCCTGAAACTCCCGTAACGGCGGTAAACGTACCGAGGGGAATATCGACGTTTATATGCTTTAAGTTATTTTCCGCAGCGCCGATTATGTGAAGCCGCTCACCGCTGCCAAGGCGGCGATCGGTCGGCACATTTATCTTACGCCTGCCCGAAAGGTAGGCACCCGTGATTGATTTTTCGCTTTTCGCGACCTCCTCGGGTGTGCCTGCGGCTACTATCTCGCCGCCGTGAATACCCGCACCGGGACCGACGTCAACTATAAAATCTGCCTCGCGCATTGTGTCCTCGTCGTGCTCGACGACTATCACGCTGTTGCCAAGATCACGTAGGTTTTTAAGCGTTGCGATAAGCTTGCCGTTGTCGCGCTGGTGAAGCCCTATGCTCGGCTCGTCAAGAATATAAAGAACGCCCGTAAGCGCCGAGCCTATCTGGGTTGCGAGCCTGATTCTCTGTGCCTCGCCGCCCGAGAGCGTGCCTGCGGTACGCGCAAGGTTCAGGTAATCAAGTCCGACTCTTATAAGGAAGCCGAGGCGCGCCTTGATTTCCTTGAGTATCTCGCTCGCTATTTTCGCCTCGCTCTCGCCAAAAGTGAGCGACTCGACGAAGGCGAGCATTTTATCCACTGAAAGGCGGCAAATCTCGTCGATATTCAGCCCCCCGACGGTAACGCCGAGGACCATATCCGAGAGCCTTCTGCCCTTGCACCTCGGACAGGCTACCTCCTCAACGAACTCCTGATAGTAGTCGCCGCCCTGCATTTTCATTCGCTTCTCTATTATGTGAACTATTCCGTCAAAGGTGCCTGTGTGCTCCCTGCCCTCCTTGCCGAAATAGCGGGTGACGGTGTATTTTTTCGGACCTGCACCGTACATAAGAACGTCAAGGGCACGCTCGGAAAACTCCGAAATAGGCGTATCGAGCGTAAAGCCGTAATCCTCACCGACAGCCGCAACGAGCGGTCCCGTCCACGAGTCCTCGGTCATAGTCTTAAAGCCGTTTGCCGCAATAGCACCTCCGCGCAAAGTAAGCTCGGGGAACGGAAGAAGCTTTTTTACCGACACCCTCTGCATATTTCCGATTCCTGCACACTCGGGGCAGGCGCCTATCGGGTTATTAAAGGAGAACATGCGTGGCTCAAGCTCGGGGAAGCTGATACCGTGCTCCTCGCAGGCATACTTTTGCGAGAACTCAAGCTCCTCCCCCTCCGTGCCGTCGCGCTCCACCACTACGATATTCACTCTGCCATCGGCTACCTTAAGTGCGCTCTCGACCGAGTCAGAAAGACGCGAACGAATGTCGGGGCGGTTTACAAGCCTGTCAAGAACAATGTCTATTTTGTGCTTTATATTTTTATCAAGTGAGATTTCCTCGGAGAGGTCGTACATATTCCCGTCAACTCTGACTCTCGCAAAGCCCGATTTTCTCGCGTCGGCAAGCACCTTCTCGTGCATACCCTTTTGCGCTCGGACGACGGGTGCCAGCACCATAAAGCGCGCGCCCTCGGGCAACTGCATTATACGCTCAACTATTTGGTCGAGCGACTGTTGCTTAATCTCCTTGCCGCAGACGGGACAGTGAGGAATACCGACGCGTGCGTAAAGCAGACGCAGGTAGTCGTAAATTTCGGTCACCGTTCCGACGGTAGAGCGCGGGTTTTTCGAGGTGGTCTTCTGATCAATTGAAATTGAGGGCGAAAGCCCCTCGATAAGGTCAACCTCGGGCTTGTCCATCTGCCCAAGGAACATACGCGCGTAAGACGAAAGGCTCTCTACGAATCTTCTGTGCCCCTCGGCGTAAAGCGTGTCAAAGGCAAGCGAGGACTTACCGCTGCCCGAAAGCCCCGTCAGGACGACGAGCTTGTCGCGCGGTACGGTCAGGTCAATATTTTTGAGGTTGTTAACCCTCGCGCCCTTAATTACTATATTTTTCGACATTTTTCTTTTCCTTACTTTGAATTCCGCAGCTCCTTTATGCGGTCGCGGATATATGCCGCCTTCTCAAACTCAAGCGCACGCGCCGCCTCACGCATTTCAGCGGTCAGCTCCTCTATCATACGCTCGCGCTGAAGCCTCGTCAGCTTTTTATTATTCTCAGGCTTTGCCTTTTTGCCTATCTCGATAATGTCCTCAACCCGCTTTTTTACGCTCTCGGGCGTAATGCCGTTTCTTTCGTTGTAGTCCGCTTGAATCTTGCGGCGGCGGTTGGTTTCATCTATCGCACCGCGCATTGAACCGGTCACGGTGTCGGCGTACATTATGACGTGTCCGTTCACGTTACGCGCGGCACGGCCGACCGTCTGTATAAGCGAGGTTTCGCTACGCAAAAATCCTTCCTTGTCGGCGTCGAGTATCGCAACGAGCGACACCTCGGGAATGTCAAGTCCCTCACGAAGCAGATTTATTCCGACGAGCACGTCAAACTCACCGAGGCGCAGGTCGCGTATAATCTCCATACGCTCTATAGTTTCGACCTGATGGTGAATGTATTTCACCTTTATGCCGTGGGTTGAAAGATACTCGGTTAAGTCCTCTGCCATATTCTTCGTCATCGTGGTAACCAGCACCTTTTCGCCGCGTGCGGTCGTCGCCTTAATCTCGCCGATAAGGTCATCGACCTGACCCTCGATAGGTCTTACGTCTATTTTCGGGTCAATAAGCCCCGTTGGGCGGATAAGCTGCTCGACGGTCGAGGAGCTTTCACGCTTTTCATACTCACCGGGTGTCGCGCTGACGAATACGACCTGCCCGAGTCTTTCCTCAAACTCGTCGAAGAAAAGCGGGCGGTTATCAAACGCCGAGGGCAGACGGAAGCCGTACTCTACGAGATTTTTCTTTCTCGCGTAGTCGCCGCCGCTCATACCGCGCACCTGCGGCAGCGTGACGTGCGACTCATCGATAAAGGTTATAAAGTCCTTTGGGAAATAGTCAAGCAACGTATAGGGCGTTGAGCCTGCGGGTCTGCCTGCAAGCACTCGCGAGTAGTTTTCAACTCCAGAGCAGAAGCCGACCTCGCGCAGCATTTCGAGGTCGTATTTTGTTCTCTCCTCGATTCTCTGCGCCTCAATGAGCTTGTGCTCCGATTTGAAAAACTCGACACGCTCCCGCATTTCCTCCTCAATTTCAAGGAGAGCCGCCTCGCGCTTATCGTCTGATACGGCATAATGCGTCGCGGGGAAAATAGCGGCGTAGGAGAGGTGCTCTGTGACCTCGCCCGTCAGGGTATTCACCTTTGATACTCTGTCAATCTCGTCACCGAAAAACTCGACACGGATAGCGTAATCCTTAACCGAGGCAGGAAAAACCTCAACTGTGTCACCCCTCACGCGGAACTTGTTACGCACGAAATTGACGTCGTTGCGCTCATAGCTTATCGACACCAGACGGCGGATAAGCTCGTCGCGCGACATTTCCTGCCCCGGTCTTACCGACACGAGAAGTCCCTCGTATTCCTCGGGATCGCCGAGCGAGTAGATACAGGAAACAGACGCCACAATTATAACGTCGCGCCTCTCAAAAAGCGCCGAGGTCGCGCTGTGACGGAGCATATCAATCTCCTCGTTTATCATAGCATCCTTCTCGATATACATATCCTTACCGGGAATGTAAGCCTCGGGCTGATAGTAGTCGTAGTAGGAAACGAAATACTCAACCGCATTCTCCGGGAAAAAGGAGCGAAACTCGGTGCAAAGCTGCGCCGCAAGCGTCTTATTATGTGCGAGGACGAGCGTCGGTCGGTTAAGCTTTGCTATTACGTTTGCCATTGTAAAGGTCTTACCGGAGCCTGTAACGCCGAGAAGTGTCTGCGCGCGCTCGCCTGCCATAATCCCCTCGGTAAGAGCCCGTATAGCCTCGGGCTGGTCACCCGTAGGCTGAAAGTCGCTTTTAAGCTTAAAGGTGCGCTCCTCCATCTCGTCCTCCTCATAAAATAAACATTTTTGCACTATATATTTTACCACGAAATTATATCAAAGTAAAGGGTAAAGAAAAATATTTTACAAATCCATCGACGGCATAAAAACAGCGCACCGTCCTATGCGTGTTATCCTTAACGGAGAACACGCATAACTAAGTTTGCCCTACGGGCAAGTGAAGTTATCTTCGATAGTGAAGTTCACTTTGTGAGTGAAGTTTCGCCTGACGGCGAAGTGATGGGCAAACTTAACTTCACTGCGAGCGAAGCGCGGCAACTTCACTGTGTGTAGCACAACTTCACTTTCGCGAGAGCCAAAGCTTCACCATCATAAAAAAGAGCAAATATACAAGTTTTTTCGTCTTGCGTATTTGCTCTTTCTGTCGTTTTAAGGGTTTGGGTTTAGCCCATATTTGCGTTTGACCGGACAAATGCGATGCTCGCACTCAACGGTGTTTTTCAAATTCTCCGTTAAATACCACCGTCCTATTGACAGTGCGCCGTTTTTAATGTTTATCTTCTGCCCCTTGAGCCTCCGCCGCCGCGCGAGCCGCCGCTGCGGGAGCTTCCCGAGTTAATCCTCGTTCGCACAACGTTACTGCCGATAAAGCTATCGTCGGCGGCGGTGAGATTAAGGTTTGCGTATCTTGAGAGGGGGTAGCTCGGCGACCTCTGCTTACGCTTATAGGAAAGAAAAATTCCAAGCGCTGTGCCGCCACCCGCAAGTGCCGTGACTACGGCAGTCGCCACTATAACTCCCACTCGTCGCGAGGTGCGCGCCGATTCCGTCACTTCCACCGTTGCGCTGACAAGCTCGGTGGCGCAAGACTTGATTTTTCCTGCCTTAATATTCGAATAGGCGGGGGGCGTGTCGAGAATTTCGTCACTTGCCCCCAGGTCAATGAGGCTGTCGGGCTCGCCGTAAAGAAAAAGCTCGTAGTAGTATCCGCTTGGCTCTTTAGTGATAAGGAACACCGCAAGGTTATCCTCCCTGTCAGCGCCTATCATATCAAGCATTTCACTCTCGTAAAGATACCCTGCCGCCGTGACGTCGTATACCACGATGCGAAGGTCAAAGCCACAGCGCGACTCTGACACAGAAAGCTCCGTCTCAAGCTCCGAGCGTTCGAAAGATGTGAGAAGCCCGTGTGGGTCATAAGCACGCGTAACCTCTCCCGAGGCAAAGAGCGGCAAAATGAGAACAAGCGCGCCGCATATAAAAGCAATTACTCTCTTCATAGGAACAACCCCCAGCCGATAAGGAATGTAAGCAGTCCCGCGACGAGTGCAACCGCCGCCGAGAAAAGTCCGAGCTTCAGAGCACTGACGGGCAGCTCACCGTAAACCTTGCCTGTTGAGCCGTTCATGGCGTAGGTGTAATTTTTTCCCTTTCGCTTGTACGTAAGAATCCATATGGGCATAAGCGTGTAATCCCACCGGCTCCTCGTAAGCGTGAGGTCTGTCTTTTTTGAATCCACACTCGCGTAGCCGTTAACCGTATCCGAGAGGAGTGTCTCGGAGTAGGCAGTCATTTGCTCTCGCACGGGCACCGATAGGCTCTCCCTCTCTATATCGCGCTTTTTCGCGAGGAATCCTTGAAGATATGGCATTTCAAAATCAATGTGCTCATCTATCGGGTACGGCAAAATGCCCTCGAGCATTTTTTTATCCTCGGTGGAAATTGCCGAGTTTGTTATGTCCTCGAAGTGTATCTCGCCGCTTCTCCTCACCGCAAAGTGTGAGGTTTCGGTATATCTGTAATTTCCCGTGCGCCACGAGCGCACCTTGTGTCCTACCGCAGAAAGCGAGGTAAAGGCGTCGGCGTCCGTCACCCAGAAGGGATAGTAAATCCCCACCATTTTGTCCGAGCGCTCGGGTGCAAAATAATCGTTTGGAACGAACCATTTCTTTTTAGCAAAGCGAAGAAAGCTCTCACTAGCCGCCGCCTTGTCAAGCTTGAAGGGGATAATCTTCGAGGGAGCGAGCACGCCCGAAACCCTGTCAGCGAGCACGACGGGATTGTGACAATAGTAGCAGAAATCCGCTGCGGTTGATTTATCAGCCACGACCTCTGCGCCGCAGCTCGGACAGTGGTATTCGTTCACACTTCCCGCGAAGGCGCCGTCCTCCCTCTCGCGCTCCTCTGCCCGTTTGCCTGCCGCGGTCTTGTCAAGCTCCTCCTCGGTAAATGAGGATATACAAAAATCGCAAACGAACCTCGCGCTCTCCGCGTCAAATCGCAGCCCCGCGTCACAGTTCGGGCATTTATAGGTTAAGGTAGTGTCCATATTTTATCTTTTCTTTCCGCACTCGGAGCAGAACTTTGCCGCGGGTGCATTCTTCGCGCCGCACTCGGAGCAAAACCAATCGCCCTCGGGGCGTGCCGCGCCGCACTCGGGGCAGAATTTACCCGTGCTTTCAGCACCGCACTTGCAGGTCCAAGCGCCCTTTGGTTCAGGCTTTTTCTTACCGCACTCCGAGCAGAATTTGCCCGTATTCCTTGCGCCGCAAGAGCATACCCAAGAAACCTCGGCCGGCTCGTCGCGCTCCATTTGTCTGCGATTGGTCTCTGAAGCAGCAGCCATAAAGCCGCCGCCTGCATTCATACCGATACCCATACCCATAAACGCCTGTGCCGAGCCTGCCGAGTTCGAACCTGCCGACTCAATACCTCTGGCAACCGAGCCTTGCACATAGCCCTCGCGCACTGCGGCGTCGCCGAGCATTGCGCCCTTGTTGCGCATGTTGATAAGCTCCTTTGACTCCTCGTCGTAGGAAACGCTCGCGATACCTACCGCACAGACCTCAAAGCCACGGTTTTCGCGCCAATCAGCGTCAAGCTCGCTTGCCATATACCTTGACAGCTCGCGAGACTTCGAGGCAACGTGAGATATACGTATGCCGTCGGCGCTCATCTGATTTATCGCCGCGGTAAGCGCCTCAAGAAATTCTGCGAGGTACTGCTCGTTAATTTCAGTGATATCAACCCTGTCGGCGTTTTTGGGAATAACCTCTGTATAAAACCTTATGGGGTCGGTTATCTTTATCGAATACGTGCCGTGCGCCCTTAAGAAAAGCTCGGAGTTATAGAAGGTGTCAAAGTAGTTTACGGGCGTTCTCGTGCCGAACTTAATGCCCTTAATCTCTTGGAGATTTATGAAATACGCCTTCTGCGAATACGAGGGCACGCCCGAGAACTTGATACGGCGAAATGCGTCCTTAACAGCCTCGCCAAGCTGACCACCAAAGAGCGAGGGTGCTGCAGTGTTATCGACCTTATAGTAGCCCTCCTCGGCGGTGTAATCGACGATTTTACCGCCATCAACCAAAATCATAAATTGACCTGGATATACGTGAATAATCGACCCGTTTGAGATGGTGTCGGCAGTTCCCTTTTTGTTGCTGTTACGCTTGTCGCCGGCTCTTACCTTGACGCCTCTTGTAAATACCGTGGTGTCGCTCATCTCGTCAGCCTCTAGCACCTCGAGCCACTGGTCGCCAAAGCCGCCGCCTATTGCACTAAAAGTAGCCTTAATAATTCCCATTTCTGTTTCTCCTTATGTGTTTTCTGTATTTTCTTCGTTTCCCTCTGCCACAGGCTCGTTCTCCGCCTCGAAAAGCTCACCCTCGGAGAGTGTAAAGCCCGTGATAATCCCCTTTTCAATGCAGCTTGAGAGTAGCGCCTCAGCCGCCGTCTCTCTGCGCCCCATCGCGGGTGAGAGCTCGCTTATTTTACGCACGCCCCCTTCGATTGCGGCAAGAGCGCGCATACACGCCTGAGCGTTCGACTGACCGATATAATAAAATACCGTGCCGTAGAGTGTGTGACCGAGAAGGACTATACTCACTATAAGCGGCAGGTACATAATGAGCAATGAAAACACTACCGTGCCAACGAGCCCGAGCCCACCCGTCACGAGTGACGCCACCGTCGCTATTTTGAACCAAAGCCTACGCCTCGCAAGTCTTTCCATATTCCCTCCACGTGCATACTATTTGTATTCAGTATACCTTAAAAAGTGCGAAATGTCAATAAAAAAATGCGGAGAGCCTCGAACGAGGCCCTCCGCATTTTACACTGTCAGTTGTCCCAGTTGTGATAGACGGCGTTGACGTCGTCGTCCTCATCGAACTTGTCGAGCATTTTCTCCATATTCTCGACGTCCTCGGCGCTCGTAAGCTCCACGTAGGTCGAGGGAATCTTGGCAAGGTCGGCAGTGTCGATTTTATAGCCGAGCGAGATTATGCCGTCACGCACTGCGTCAAGGTCAGAGGGGGCTGTATAAATCGTGTACTCGCCGTCGTCGGACTTGATATCCTCAGCGCCCGACTCGAGCGCGTCCTCCATCAGCTTGTCCTCCTCAATCTCGCCGTCCTCGTCAACTATGGTGATAACACCCTTTTCCTCAAAGAGGTAGCCGACACAACCGTTCTGACCGAGGTTACCGCCGTACTTTGAGAACCACGCGCGAACGTTACCTGCCGTGCGGTTGCGGTTGTCGGTCGAGGTCTCGACGATTATAGCAACGCCCGAAGGGCCGTAGCCCTCGTAGGTGATTTCCTCGTAGTTTATATCGCTGTTCTCGGAGAATTTCTTAATAGTTCTATGAATGTTGTCGTTAGGCACGTTGTTTGCCTTTGCCTTTGCTATAAGGTCGCGAAGGCGCGAGTTGTTGTTAGGGTCGGGACCGCCGGCCTTGATTGCAACCGCCATCTCCTTGCCTATTTTAGTGAAAATCTTCGCCTTTGCAGCGTCAGCCTTTTCCTTCTTGTGCTTGATATTATTCCATTTAGAATGTCCTGACATTTATTCTTTCACCTTTCAAATTCAGCGTATAATGTAATGTTTTGTTTGCAAAATTCGCATTTTTAGATTTTTTCAGGGCTTTGCATGCAGATAAGATGAAGCGCGGTTTTTAGCACCTGCTTCGTCGCTCTGGTGAGCGCGATTCTCGATTTGCGCAGCTCCGCGTCTTCACAGCCGGCAATACTGCACTCGTGGTAGAAGCGGTTGAATGCCGCGCAAAGGTCAAGGATATATCTTGTAACTATCGAGGGCTCGTAATCGGCTATTGCAGCGCTTACACGCTCCGGGAACAGCGAGAGCGTCTTCGCTAGCTCGAACTCAACCTCGGAAAGAGGTGCGCCCGTCATCTCGCCGCACTCACTAACCTTTTCAAGCACGGACGAGGTGCGCGCGTAGGTGTACTGCGCGTAAGGACCAGTGTTACCGTCAAAGGAGAGCGCGTCCTCCATCATAAAGTTGATGTCGCGCATACGGTTGTTTGAAAGATAATAAAAGACTATCGCGCCAACGCCGACTTTCTCGGCTATCTCACGGCACTCCGCATCGTCGGGGTGCTTTTCCTTTGCGATATCGTAAACTCGGCTGATTGCCTCGGCAAAAAGGTCCTTGAGGAGTATTACGTTACCCGTTCTCGTCGCGAGCTTCGCACCGTTTATGCTGACAGTACCGTAAGGTACGTGAAATAGCTTGTCGTACCAATCGTAGCCCATAAGCTCAACGACCTTGAACCACTGCGCGAAGTGTAGGGACTGCGCAGCGCTCGTGACGTATATCGCCTTATCGAAGCCGTAGGTCTTCTGGCGGTAAACCGCCGCGGCAATATCACGGGTCGGGTAAAGAGTTGAGCCGTCGCGCTTGAGAATCAGGCAAACAGGCATATTCCACTTGTCAAGATTAACTATCGACGCGCCGTCGTCGATTTCAAGCAGCCCCATATTACGAAGCTTCTCAACCTCGGCGGGCATTTTGTCTGTGTAAAAGGACTCGCCCTTGTAACTGTCGAACTCAATGCCGAGAAGCTTGTAGGTCTTCTCATACTCGGCAAGGCTCACGCTGACGAACCAACGCCAGAGCTCAAGGTTCTCCTCGTCGCCGTGCTCAAGCTTCGAAAACTCCGCGCGGGAGGCGTCTGCGAGGGGAGATTTGCGCTTCCCTGCCGCCTCTGCCTCGGTAAGACCTGCGACACTCGCGTCCTCCTCTGCCTTTATCTCGTTGTTTATTCTTACGTAAAGCTTGACGAGCTCGTCAACTCCGCCCTCCTCGACGGTGGCCTTGTCGCCCCACGCCTTGTAAGCAACTATGAGCTTGCCGAACTGCGTACCCCAGTCGCCGAGATAGTTAATTCCGACGCACTTATATCCCGCGAACTCGTGGAGAAGCTTCAAGGAATGACCTATAACCGTCGTGCCGAGGTGACCTATGTGGAAGGGCTTTGCAACGTTTGGCGAGGAGTAGTCGAGCACGACCACCTTTCCTTCTCCGCACTCGGGCGAGCCGTATCTGTCGGCACGCGAGAGCACCTCACCGACCACGCGGCGCGCAAAGCTCTCTCGGCTTATCTTTATGTTAAGGTACCCGTTTACCGCCGTTACCGAGTCAAACTCCTCGCAGGAAAGCGCCTCGGCAAGAGCCGCGGCAATCTGCACGGGCGCACGCCTTAGCGAGCGCGAGAGCCTGAAGCACGGCAACGCGATATCTCCCATTGATTTGTCGGGCGGATACTCAAGCATTTCAAATATTTCGTCACCCGAAACGAGCCCCGCGCCGAAGCTCTTTTCAACCGCCTCTGCTATGAGCGCGGAAGTCTTTTTCTTTAATGTAAGCATATTTTGCCTCTGTTAAATTGAATTTTTCATACGCACGTACTCACACTCGGGAACGCTGTCACCTGTGAGTCTTGCAGGAATAAAGGTTGACATATTAAACGAGTAAGCCATAGCCGACTCAAGACCGGAAACGAGGTAAAACTCGCCTCCACGCTCGCAAACTCTGACCTCGGGTACAGCCTCGCCGCGCTCGAGCCTTGCCGAAAGCTCGGCAACTTTTTCGGGGTCGGTGGGCGTGTCGGGGAAATTAAGCCTTTCCGGAGTTATAAAGGCGCGTCTGTATTCCTTGTCGCTCTGCCACTGGGCAAACGCCGTGAGAATACACTCTGCAACCTCGTCGGGTGTCGCTGCCGTCGTATCGACGATGAGCGCGTAATTTGAAAGGTCCTTTATATCGACTCCGTACTGCTCCATATAGCGCTTTTTTTCGCTCTCGCGGCGTGCGCGCGTGCTCGCAATGGTTTCTTCAAGCGTTGCGGCGTGCTCTCCGCGCCTGTTTGCGCCCATAATTCGGAGCGCGCTCGTTTCTATATCGGTGGAAAGATAAACCTTGAAGGTTCCGGGCGTGAAGTGCCACGCCATTCTCGAATCTATAACGAGCAGCCTGTCCACCTCGCCAAGCGCGACGAGCCCGTCGTCAATCTCGTGATCAATCTCGGGGTGAGTCTCCATATATACGTTAAGCTCGACAACGCTCATTCCGTGCCTCTCGGCAATCGAGCGCACGATAGCGCCCGTCGAATAATATTCCGCCGAAAGCTCGCGGATAAGAATGTCCGACACGGTGCTCTTACCGCTGCCGAGGTCGCCCGCAAGCGAAATCTTTTCCTTCATACACTTCCCTCTCAAAAAATCCGCCCAAGCGAATCCGTTTTGCTTTAACTAAATTATTATAATATATTTCGAGGAAAATGTCAACAGCGATTTTTAAGGTTTTATATATAAAAGGTCAGAATGGCACTAAAAGGCGATAAGGTGGTTTGTAAAAGAGGTATATAAATGACAAAGGAGCTCGCGAAGAGCTCCTTTTACTGTTGCAAAAACTTGCGGGCTGTGATATAATAAACTCAATGATAAATAAGAATTTGACGGCCATTTTTTTACTCTACCAACGTTTTATTTCTCCTCACTAAACCAATGGTAGGTGTACTTTATTTGAAATAGCGGTTATACTGTATGCGAAAGGAGGTCGCCTATGGATCAATTGAAAATAGGAAAATTTATTTCCGAATGCAGAAAAACAGAAAACTTAACTCAAATGCAGTTGGCAGAAAAACTCGGTATCACCGACAAAGCAGTATCTAAGTGGGAGCGAGGCATCGCAATGCCGGATTCCTCGATTATGCTTGAACTCTGTGATATTCTTGGCATCAGTGTAAACGAATTATTAAGTGGGGAGAAAATCAATATGGAAAACAACAATCAAAAAAACGAACAGCTTTTGCTTGATATGGCAAAAGAATTAGAAAAGAAAAACAAAACGATCTGGTCTTCTATGTGGGCAATTATGATTGTAAGTATGACG
>JAZOSP010000095.1:0-52742 GCA_045657165.1 Eubacteriales bacterium | reverse complement strand
ACTCCGTTCGACTTGAATGTGTTATGCACGCCGCCAGCGTTAATCCTGAGCCAGGATCAAACTCTCTAAAAAATTGTATAATAAGTAGCCTAAGCTACGTACTACCTTTTTCAGAGCTATTTATCTTAGCTTCTTCTTACTTTTCGAGTTATTACTCAATGTGTTTGACAAGATTTGCACAAATCTTAAATTCGTGTTTCAAATTTCGTGTTGTTCAATTTTCAATGATCAAGTGCCGCGCCAAAGTCGCGAGCCTTATTATTTTAACACAAGAGATTTTGATTGTCAAGACCTTTTTAGAAAAAAATTTATGTTTTTTGAATTATTGTACAATTTTGATAGAATAATCAAAATTGGGAGGTTATTTTATGGCATCTATTGTAATAAGAACAGTTATTATATACGTTTTGCTGACTGTGTCGCTGAGAATTATGGGAAAGCGCCAGATAGGCGAGCTTGACGTCGGCGACCTTGTTTCAACGCTTCTCATCTCCGAGCTTGCGGCGATTCCCATTGACGACCCCGACATTCCCCTGCTTAATGCGATAATTCCCTCGCTTATCATCGTGGCGGCGGAGATTATTCTCTCGGCGCTTAAAAACAAATCGGCTACTCTTAAAAAGATCGTCGAGGGCACGCCTACTTATATAATATATAAAGGTAGGATTTTGCAAGGCGTGCTTGACGAAAACAGGATTTCGATAAACGAGGTGCTCGCCGAGATGAGGACGCAGGGGATTGGCGATATTTCCGAGATTTACTACGGGATAGTCGAGCAGAACGGAACCCTCTCGCTACTCAAGCGCGGCGGCGAGGAGCTTGCGCACACGGTTGTCGTTGATGGGGTGATAATGGCGGGAAACGTAAAAAAACAAGGCTATAACGGCGCTTGGGTCGAAAAGCGACTCTCGGAGCGCGGGCTCTCGCTTTCCGAGGTCTTTCTTATGACGGTGACCGACGGGGGAGAGGTAAACGTAGTGAAAAAGGAGAGTGAGAAATGACCGCAAGAATTTTAGCCGTACTGACGCTCGTCTTGACGCTTGGCTTCGTTATTACAAACACGCTGGTGCTCGATTTTATGATAGGCGAGCTTTTGGGAGAGGTTGAGGAGCTTGACACAGAGAGCACGGGGGCACTTTCTGCTGCCGAGGAGATATATGAAAAGTTCTCGCGATATGAAGCCTACGTGAGCGTTACCGTAAGCCACGACGACCTGACGAATATTGAGCTATCCTTTTCCGAGCTGATAGGCTATCTCTCGGTCGGTGACTCCGACGGCGCTGCGGTAGTAAAACGCCGCCTTGAGGATGCACTGGGGCACCTCAGGCGGCTGTCGGGTGTAAATATTGACGCTGTTATCTGAACTCGGTCATATCTGCGGTGAGTGCGCGGGTGCGTAGCACCGAATAGCTCTCAAGGAGAAGATTTGAGTCGGAAAGAAGCCCTGCTCCCACGCGCAAGGCGCGCACGAGCAGCTCGGGGGAGAGGAAACGCGAGGGGTTTGCCGAGAGGCGCGCCGCAATTTTAATTTTTCCGTCCTCAAGGCGCGCATGTGCCTCGCCTATCAAGGGCTTAATATCAACCACGGCAAGACCCGATTTCGTCTTTTTCTCTATCCTTATCTCGGGGGCTGAAAGGAGCGCATTACAGCTCGCTGCAAGCGCCTCCGAGGCGTGGGGTGAATCAACCTCGATTTCGTAGTCGAGCCACTCAAGCTCGGTGAATTTCGTATCGGGATAATACGCCTCTGTCACCTGCATTTCGGGGGGCATATTGCGTTTCAATTTTTCCATAGCGACGGTGGGGTCAACTCTTTCGGTGAGTCTGACGTCCATAAGCTCGCACTCACTCTCGGTGCCGACCGAAAGCGGGGCGGCAAATACCATCTTAGGCTTGGGATTAAAGCCCTCGGTGTACCAAAGCGGCAGTCCTGCTCTGACGATGATTTTATTCATCGTTCTGACGAGGTCGAGGTGGGATACGTAGGAAAGATTTCCCCTTTTATAAAACTTAAATCGCAAAAAAAGTCTTTCGTTTACGGGCACCATTTGTTCTTACCTCCAAGCTTGTTTGCGCCGCAGCCGTTGCAGCTCTCGGCACAGGACGGGGTCGTCTTACCCTGGTAGGCGCGCTCCCTCTCTCGGAGAAGATACGCCTTAGTCACACCGATGTCAATGATATCCCACGGCAGAAGCTCGTCGGTGCCGAAGCCGCGCGTGGTATAGAAGTCTGGTTCAACTCCCGAGCGCGAAAACGCATCTATCCAGCGGTCGTAATCGAAGAACTCGTCCCACGCGTCAAAGACCGCGCCCTCCTCTGCAAGCAGGGCTATGGCAGGGGCGACGCGCCTGTCGCCTCTTGCAAGGACTGCCTCGATAAATGAGACCTTGGCGTCGTGATAGGTGTATCTGATACGTTTGTCGGTGATATGTGAGCGCAGGTGCTCCTGCTTTTCGATAAGCGTTTTGTAGGAATCCTGCTTTTCCCACTGGAAGGGTGTGTGTGGCTTCGGCACGAAGCAGGACACGCTGATAGTCACGCCGACACCGCGCGGACGCTCGGACTTCGGCAGCTCGTAGTAGGCGTCGACGACGCGCTTTGCCGTCGCGGCTATGCCCTCTATATCCTCGAGAGTTTCGGTGGGAAGTCCGTCCATAAAGTAGAGCTTGACGTTACTCTTGCCGCCGCGGAAGGCGATACCGACAGAGCGAAGAAGGTCCTCCTCGGTGACGTTCTTATTTATAACGTCGCGAAGCCTTTGCGTGCCTGCCTCGGGTGCAAAGGTAATGCCGCCCGTCCTGACCGACGAGACCTTTTTCATAAGCTCCTCGGAAAAGCTGTCGATACGGAGCGAGGGGAGCGAGAGGCTGACCTTCGCGCCATCTGTCCATTCGATGAGCGAATCGCAAAGCTCGGGAAGGCGCGAGTAGTCGCTTATTGAAAGTGAAATCAAGGAGATTTCGTCATAGCCCGTGCTCTCGTAGAGGCATTTTGCCTGACGGCAGAGTACCTCGGGCGATTTTTCCCTTATCGGGCGGTAAACCATTCCCGCCTGACAGAAGCGGCAGCCGCGGATACAGCCGCGGTAAACCTCGAGAACTATTCTGTCGTGCACGGTTTCAACGTACGGCATAACGAGCCCCTCGGGATAGGGAGCGCTGTCCATATCTGTGACGATACGCTTTTTGATTTTTTTCGGGACGTCGGGATATTTCGGCGTGAAGGCTGCGAGCGTTCCGTCGGGATTGTAGCTTACGTCATAGAGCGAGGGGATATAAACGCCCTCGATATGAGAGGCGGCGCGAAGGAATGCCTCACGGGTGTAACTGCCCTCCTCCTTCATTTCGGTATAGAGGTGGCATATTTCGAGAAGCACCTCCTCGCCCTCGCCGACGTTTATAAGGTCGAAAAATTCGGCGATAGGCTCGGGATTATATACGCACGGGCCGCCGCCGATGATAATAGGCACGTCCTCGCCCCTATCGCGCGCCCGAATTGGAATGCCCGCAAGGCGGAGCATTTGAAGCGCCGTGGTGTAGCAAAGCTCGTACTGGAGTGAGAAGCCGACGAGGTCAAAGTCACGTATCGGGTCGCCGCTCTCAACGGCTGTAAGCGGAAGATTATACTCGCGCATTTTCTCCATCATATCCGTCCACGGAGCGTAGGCGCGCTCACACCAGACGAGAGGGTCGCGGTTTAAGACGTCGTAGAGGATACGCACGCCAAGGTTCGACATTCCTATCTCGTAGGTGTCGGGAAAGCAGAAGGCGAAGCGGCACTTGACCTCTGACTTATCCTTTATTACCGCGCCGAACTCGCCGCCAACGTATCTGCCGGGTTTTTCGACCGATTTGAGTATAGAGGATATATTTTTATTAAACATTTTGGTCTCCTTAAAAGCGGTCGGTGCTCCTCAAGCCTTGGGGAGCACCGAGGGGAGTTATTTGTCCTTACTGAATATTTTCTTGCTCACTATACGCAAAGAGAGCGTAAGTCCTATCTGCCAGAGGGCAACGAGCGCCGAGGGGATAGGCGACGAGAGGGCTACCGAGAGGACTGCGCCGACGATCGCACCTGCGCCAACGGCGTAATACTCAAGGCGCGAGAGCGTGTCATGCATACGCTTATATTTTTTTGCAAGAAGAATCATATTTATAGCGTTGATTTTGTTACCATAGGTAACAAGTCCCGCGCTGACACGGCGATAGATGGGAGAGTCTGACGTGCCGGGCACGAGACGCTTCATAACTCTGATAGAGTCCTGCCCTGCCGTGAGCGTGCGGAGCAGCTCGTTTGATACGTTGGGGTCGCGCGTGTAGATTAGCGGCACGATTCCCTTCGTCTTGAGCTCGGGAAGTAGCATTGTGAACTCCTCGGAGAAGGAATATCTTATATAGAACTTGGCGTAAACCTCGCCGCCCTCGGCAGCGTACATAACCCTCGTCGTGCCCGTGCCTGCAGGCTCGGGGCGAGAGGCGCCGCCCGGAATTTTGACGTCGTGGCGGAGCATATACTCCTCTGTGCCTGCGAAAATTCTCGTGCCGTCAACCTCACCCGAGAGTCCGTCAAGCTCGACGACGGGGTTGCTCGCCGGGTGCGAGCGCTTGTCAAGAGCGTTCTGGAATATGTACTCAAGAGGTCCGCCGACCGTGGCAAAGAGCGAGGACATCTGCCTCATCACCTTTTCCATACTGTCGCGGTCGCCGTAGAGCATAAAGCGCTTGAGATTGACGTCGTCGGTGCCGAAAATCTCGGTATCCTCAAAGGCTATGACGTCAACCGCGGAATAGTCGAGGTATGCGGGCTCGCCGACCACCGTGCTATCCTCAAGAAGCGCGCGCTCCTGCGAATCAAAGTACGGGAGCTTGTGCGTAAGGAGAAGAGCCGCTGGCGAGGCAAGCAAAAATACGAGCGCAAACGCCGACGCGGCGGGCACAATGCCGCCCCACGGCAAAAAGAAGCACACAGCGCCTGCGACGATTGCCGAGCCAAGGGCTATACCGAGGGCTGCGGCAGTCGTTACCGAGCGCTCGGAGCTTTTAGAAATTCTCTTATAAAAATCGGTGATAAATGCGGCGCGGAATATGCGCGCGGTACGGGATTTATACTCGTCAATCGCACCGTCAAGGGCTATATTTTCCTCTTGGAGCGTGCGGGTAAGCTTGTTATCGAGTATGCGCTTTTCGGCATTCTTCGAGGCAAGCTTGAAGGCGGTGAAGTCAGCACTCGTTCTGAAATAAGAGCCTGCGATTGCCGACACTGTAAGCGTCGCATAAACGAAGCCGAACAGTGGGTAGCTCACGGTGGGAGCCAGCGCGACGGTGAGTGCATAGCCGATTATAACGAGAAGCCCCGCAGGCAAAAGAAGCTCAGGCAGAGCTCTGCCCGCGGCGAGCGCCTTCACGGCGCGTGCGGTCTCGGGAATTGCGAGAAGCATAAGAGCTGCCGCAAAGAGTGCGTCTATTATTGCAAGCGAGCCGGGAATCATCTCAACGCGCAAAAACGACGCGACGTTGACGCCGAAAATCGAAAGGTTCTCAAAGACAAGCGCTATGGCAGCTATAATAAGCGAGGCTATCATACGCACCCTGACCGACATAAGCGAGTCAAGGAAGGCGTCCTTAAAGAGCTCGCGCTGGGTCTGGTGAGTGAACTCGCCACGCACCTTTTTCTGCGGCTCGACAGCCTCCACCCCGTCGGGGTCGGAATAAAGCGGCTCGGGGTCTACTGCGGCGACGGGCTCGTAAATTATCGCGGGGACACTCTCGGGGTCGGGCATTACGAACTCGTGCGGCTCTCTATCACCCGACTCGCAAGCGGCAGAGTCGTCGGCGGTGTCCATCTCCTCAAGGGCTGCTGTAGCTGCCGCGGGAATAAGTCTTATCAGCTCCTCGCGCTCACGCTCCTCGTCGGTGGGCTCTGAGGGCTCACTGCTCTCCTCGTCGGAGAATTTGAAAAGACTCAGGCTTTCAGTGCCCTCGTCAACGGTGGGTAAGTCGGCTCTGACGAGCACTACCCCCTCGCTGTCCGAATCAAGCTCTGCCGTTGGGTCGAGGGGATCTGACTCGGCTGACACCTCCTCGATTTTCTCAATACGGGGCGGAAGCTTCTCGCCCACGGGAAGCTTGCGCGGTCTTGGGTCGTCGCTCATACGGTAGGTGTCGCTGACCTCGGTGAAGCGCGGAACGTAGGTTGTGAAGATTCGTGCCGTGACGTCGGGAGTTGTCGGGGTGTCGTACCTCGGGCTTATCTCAAGGCTCTCGGGAAGCGAGAACTCCTCGACAATTTCGAGAGGCGTGACGGGGGTATTGATAGGTGCTTCGGGCTCTGCCCTTTTCTCAGTGACAACAGGCGGCTCCTCCTCCGAGAAGACGAGCCCAACCTTCTCATCAAACTCTATCTCAAGCTCTCCCTCAAGGGAGTCCTTTTCCAAGTCGGTGCCTGCATTTATTTTGTCAAGAATTTTCTTTATATTTTCATCGGTTTCTCTCAAGGAACTGTCCTCCTCTAAGATTTTCTCTGTCTTGCGACCTCTGCCATTATCACTGCGGCGGCGCAGGACACGTTCATCGAATTTATGTTGCCGAAGAGGGGTATTGACACTGTGAAGTCGCACTTCTCTTTGACGAGGCGCGACACACCCGAGCCCTCACTGCCAACGACGAGCGCAACAGCGCCCGAGAGGTCGGTCTGCCAATAGGACTCACCGCCCATATCGGCGGCGTAGAGCCAAAGCCCCTCCTCCTTTAGTTTATCAATTGCCGCCGCAAGGTTCGTGACTCTTGCAACGCGCATATGCTCGATAGCGCCGGCAGACGCCTTTGCCACCGTTGCGGTAAGACCGACGGCGCGGCGCTTCGGAATAATGATGCCGTGCGCGCCGAGGCACTCGGCACTTCTGATTATCGCGCCGAGATTGTGCGGGTCCTCAACTCCGTCCGCGATTATGATAAATGGCTTCTCGCCACGCTCCTTTGCATAGTCGAGAATCTCCTCGACCGAGGAATAATTGCGCTCTGCCGCGATGGCGGCTATACCTTGATGGCGCGCGCCGCCCGTCAGCTCGTCGAGGGCGGTGCGCGAGCGCTCAACTATCGTGATTTTGCGCTCAGCCGCCATACCGATAAGCTGGTTTACCGAGCCTTCTCTATCACCAGACTGAATATAGATTTTCTCGATATCCCGTCCCGAGAGGAGAAGCTCTCTTACGGCGTTCCTGCCGCATATAAGATTTTCGGGCACCTCGCGGCGCTCCTTAAATTTTCTATCTCTTTTTTCCATAACACACTCTTCAAACGAAAATTAATAACTATGAATATTCTAACATATATTTCGTATTTTGTAAAGTGCGACTTGCGATTTTTTTATTTTTTTTGCGAGGCGCGCGAGCGCGGGTAAAAATAAAAACCGAGAAAAAGCGAAAAGCTATTGACTTTTCATTTTCAGGGGACTATAATACAAGTGAACTGACGTGTTTTAATCTATTCTCAGGGTTAAGACAAAGGAGAAAATGATGGTAAAAACCAAGGCGCGATTAACCGAGGGCGGAATATTCCTTCCTCTCCTTGCGTTCACAGTACCTATAATACTCACGAGTCTTTTGCAAACCGCCTACAATATTGCCGATACGGTAATCGTCGGTCAATTCTCGGGCGACGAACTTGCAATTGCCGCGATAGGCGCGACGAGCACTCTGACGGCACTTTTTATAAGCGTTATGATAGGGCTCTCAACCGGCGCGGGCGTGCTTATAGCAAGGCGGTACGGTTCCGGCGACCGTGAGGGGGTTTCTCGCGCCGTACATACCTCGGTTTTGTTTTCGATTATCATAGGCGTTTCGGTTGCCGCGCTGGCATTCATATTTTCAGAGCCAATTTTGACATTAATGGGCACCCGTGTCGATTATTTCGACCGCGCGCTCCTGTATTTCAGACTTATTGCCGTGGGTATGCCCGCAACTGCGGTATATAATTTCGGCGCTGCGACGCTGCGCTCGGTCGGCGACTCGAAAACACCACTGCTCGTTCTAGGCGTGTCGGGGCTCGTTAACGTAGGGCTCAATCTCGTGCTCGTTCTCTTCTTCGGTATGTCGGTTGACGGCGTTGCTATCGCAACCTCGGTATCGAAGCTTGTGTCGGCTGCGTGGGTTCTTACCGTTCTCCTTTTAAGACGGGGCGAGTGCTACCGTATTTCGGTGAGAGCGCTGAAAATTGACCACGCCTCGCTAACCGAGATTTTGCGTCTCGGTATTCCCTCGGCGCTGCAAAGCGCACTCTTCTCATTTGCTAACGTAATTATCACAGGCTCGGTAAACTCGCTCGGCTCAGCGTCAATGTCGGCAAAGACCATTCAAGAGCAGATAATGAATCTGCCCGGCTCGGCGCTCAACTCCTACGCTCACTCCATGGCGACCTTTACGGCGCAAAACCACGGGGCGAGAAAGCCCTCGCGAATCAAGCGCGGCGCGCTCTACGCAGTTTTGCAAACGACGCTTATCGGTCTTTCGGTAGGACTTCTGATACGGGCTCTTTGCCCCTGTCTTGTCGGTATGTTTATCCCCGAGGACTCGGGGCTTCGCGAGGAAATATTCTCTACCGTGACCTCTGTTCTCTCGTGGTATACGCTCCTATTTTTCCTGCTTGGCGTGATGAACGCGCTGGCAGGCACGCTGCGCGGGCTCGGTCGCTCCTTTACCTCTATGCTCATATCTCTTGCGAGCGTGTTCGGTATCAGAATTGTGTGGACGCTCTTCGTCTTTCCAATGGAGGCATTCCACACGCTCGGCGGTCTTTATCTTTCATTCCCCATCTCTTGGATATTCTGCTCGGTATTTATGGGAATTTTCACAGTGAGAGCGTACTATAAGATTTTCAAAAAAGCAGCTCTAAAATGAAGTGTTTATTAAAGCGGCGAAAGCCAAGGAGTAGTACTATAAAATGGTAAAAACAAAGGCACGTTTGACGGATGGGCCGATATTCTTCCGTCTGTTTATGTTCACCCTACCCATTATGCTGTCGGGGCTTTTGCAGGTCGCCTACAATATGGCAGACAGTATCGTCGTTGGTCGCTTCTCAGGTGATGACCTTGCGCTTGCCGCAACCGGCTCGACTGCCTCGCTCGTAACCCTTATCGTCAATATCCTTATGGGAATTGCGACGGGCGTCAGCGTCGTTATCGCCCAGCACTTCGGCGCAAGGGAGCACGAACGAGTTGAGCGCGCGACCCACACTGCGATGACCTTTGCTCTTATCAGCGGTATTTGCTTTGCCGCCGTGTCTATCCTGCTTTCCGCCCCGGCGCTTGAGCTTATGGGAACGAAGCCCGAGCTCTTTGACAGAGCTCTCCTTTATTTCCGCATTATATGTCTTGGAATCCCCGCGAGCACGGTATATAATTTCGGCAGCTCTGTGTTGCGCTCTGTCGGTGACTCGAGGACACCGCTTTACATACTCTTTGCAAGCGGTCTTGTGAACGTGCTATTTAACCTGTTTTTCGTTATCGTGTGCGACATGGCGGTTGACGGCGTTGCAGTTGCAACTATTATATCGCAATATCTTTCCGCTGCGGCAGTGGTGGCGGTGCTTATTATCAGATGCCGCGAGAGCTACGGTCTAAAATGGAAAAAGCTCGGCATAGATATTAAGCTTCTCGCAAGGTTCTTACGCTTCGGAGTTCCGACGGCTATCTCGAGCTCGGTATTTTCCGTCGCGAACGTGCTTATCACAGCCTCGGCAAACACGCTGCCGACAGAGGCTCTTTCTGCAAGAACCATCGGCGGTCAGGTTGACAATCTTGTTTACGTCGCTATGGACGCCTACACTCATTCGACGATGACCTTCGTGGCGCAGAACTTTGGTGCGGGCAACCTTCAAAGAATAAAGAAAACTATTTTCTACTCTATTCTTCAGGTAACCATCGTCGGCATAGGACTCGGGCAGCTGATTATCCTTCTCTCAGACGGCTTTGTATCGCTCTTTATGGCGGCGGACACCGCAAACAGAGAGCTGGTGGCAAAATACGCAACCGACCTCGTTTCATTCTTCTTAACCTTCTACTTTATGTGCGGAATTATGAACACCCTCGGCGGCATACTCCGAGGTCTTGGCAACTCGCTCGTTCCGATGGTTGTTAACATCGTGGGTGTTTGCGGACTTCGTCTTGTATGGATTTACGCCTTCTTCCCGATGGAAATCTTCCACACTCTGAACGGTCTTTATATCTGCTATCCCCTGACGTGGGGATTCTGTATTCCCGTAACTGCAATAGCTCTCGCGGTCGTCTGGCGTAACAGGCGGCGTGCGGGCATAAAAGCCCCTCAAAAAGAGGAGATAGAGGCAAAATAAAAAACAAAAAGCGATTTGGTTTTTCCAAATCGCTTTTTGTTTGTCGAGAGACTTAACCCGTATGTAATGGGTAAAGCCAAAGACGGCGTAAATTACGCCTCTCTCTCTGCTCTCTTCGCTGCAAAGCACTCGCTGCAGTAAACGGCCTTACCTTCGGTAGGCTTGAAGGGCACCTGGCACTCCTTACCGCACTCTACGCAGACAGCGTCGAACATTTCTCTTGCACCTCTCTGCGCGTTCTTCTTTGCGGCACGGCACTCCTTGCATCTCGAAGGCTTGTTCTCAAAGCCACGCGATGCATAGAACTCCTGCTCACCTGCGGTGAACACGAATTCATTGCCACAATCTCTGCACTTCAATGTCTCGTCCTGGTACATGCTTTTCTCTTCTCCCTTAATGTAGGTTTATAATTTGCCCGCCGACGGATTTGCACCGACACCTTTGTTACCAACGCTCTCGATTAAGCTACTTGGGCATAAAAACTATTTTATATCCGCAACCGAGCCAAAGGCACGGCGCAGGCGCGCGAAGATACGCGATTTTGCATTGTCGACCGACTTTGAATCTCGGTCAAGAAGCCTCGAAATTTCTGCCGTTTTGTACCCCTGCATGTAGAGGAGCAAAACGCGGTACTCGTAATCGGAAAGCGTCGCTCGAGCCGACGACATGAGTCTGTCAACGGTATCACGCAGAAGAATCTCTGACTCAATGCTCTCCCCGTCGGATATACTGTCGACGTCACAGTCGTCACAGGTTGGGGTGCGCTCTGCCGCGCGCAAAAGGTCAACGAGCCTATTGTGCACGCAAATACGCGCAAAAAGCCCGAATGTCACCTCACTCTGCTCAAGGTTGTAACGCATAGCAGCCGAGTGAAGTGAGGCGCAGGCCTCGGAAAAAAGCTCATCGCGTGAGAGCGCCGCCCCGTCGAACGAGGCAACTACGCGGCTTATCATAGGCGTATAACGGGTGAGCAGCTCGGAGAACGCAGCGTCGTCACGCTCGCGACATCTCCTTATAAGCTCGTCCGTCTCGCGATTGTCAAGAAAATCCATTCTTTTTCTTCCGTACAAATTATATTATATATTCATATTTACCGTTTGTCAATACTTTTGTTCGAAAAAATCAATAATTTTTTTTGGAAAATATACAACTTTCCACAAAAAGCTGAGTGATTTTTTGTCGAAAACGGAGATTTTGGCAAAACTATGACAAATATTCAAGTCTGCCCGTTGCGGCAAAAAGGACACCGCGGTAGACTCCGTCGGGCTTTGTGTCAAAGTTTTTCTTCATTGCCTCCGCCTCGGCGCGCGAATTTACCGTGAGCGAGGTAGACATAAGAACGCCGTAACGGTCGTGCGCCTCCATCGTAACGGTAAAGCGACCGCCCTCCGCATCGGTAATATAGGATTTAATGCTTGCGCCGCTTTTCGAAAGCGAGATGTGCTTTATTGCCGAGCGCAGGCTCTTCTCTCTGAAGCCCTTGTCAAGACTGTCGTAGAGCTCCGAGGCAACGACTCTGCCCTTGTCGGAAATCATATAATATCTCTCGCCCTCGACCTCATCAAACAACAGGTGCTCGGAATCGACGAGCTCGCCAAGACATCTGTCGTAATCAAGCGAGATGTCGTCGGTATTTTCGAGAACTATCTCCATCACCGTCGTGCGGTCTACGGGATATGATATGTTGTCAAGCAAAAAGAGGAGAAAAACCTTTATATCCGTCAAAGTGTTCAGAGTAAATTCTTTGTTTTTTCTCATATTTCTCCTAAGGGCTATGCCCGATCTCAAAATAAGATTTAGTTTTCTATATACGTGAATAAAAGGCTTCTCGCAGTCAATAATTTCCAAAAAATGAAAAGCGAGGAAGCATTATGTTCGGCTACACCGAAAGGGATTACGAGAGAGATTTCCCCTACACCGACCTCGCCTCGGAGAGGCGGCGCGCCGACGTCACGCTCGCAGGCGTTGATTATAAGCGCGAGTCGACACCCGTTGGGGGCTGGGAGAGAATAAAAATAACCTCGGAGGAGGGGGCTCGCTCGATAGGCAGACCGCGCGGGATATACGACACGCTCGAGTGCTCGCGAATGGACCTGCTATCGGGAGAGGAAATAGACGACGCGATAGAGGAGATAGCGAGGGAGCTATGCTATATTTTCGACGAGGGCGGCTTATATGCAGACAGACTCCTCGTCGTGGGGCTCGGAAACCCGAATCTCACCCCCGACGCCGTAGGTCCTATGGCGGCGGCAAGGGTGCGCGCGACAATGCATATAAAGGAGTCCGACGAGAGACTATTTTCCTCGCTCGAGTGCTCCGAAATTGCCGTTTGCTCACCCGGGGTAGCAGCCTCAAGCGGAATGGACGCTTCCTTGACGGTGCGCGCGCTCACGGAGATAATTAAGCCCGACGCCGTGATAGCGATAGACGCGCTTGCCTCACGCTCGCCAACAAGACTCGGCAGAACGGTACAGATATCAAACACGGGGATTATGCCGGGCTCGGGGCTTGGCACGTCTGCCTCGCCGATAAACGAGAGAACCGTGGGTGTACCCGTGATAGCGATAGGCGTACCGACGATAATAGACTCGCGTATGTTCTGGCTTGACGCGCAATCGGAAAGCGTCGGTGTCGGAGACGCTGTCGGCGTGAAGGAGGCGATGTTCGTATCGCCGAAGGAAATAAACGAGATAGTTGAGGCAGCCGCCGCGATAATCGGCGGCGGCATAAATCAAGCGTTCGGCTTTGCCGTTTAATAGACGAAATCGAACTCGAAGTCGTAAATCGACACGGTGTCGCCCTCCTCTATACCAGCTAAGCGAAGCTTGTCTATGACTCCGTTTTTCGAGAGCACGCGCTGGAAGAAGTTAAGCGACTCGTAGTCGTCAAAGTTAATCTGCCCCATAAAGTTGTAGAGCCACTCGCCCTCGACGACAAAGACGTCACCCTCACGTCGAACAGTGGTTTCGCGCGCTCCCGCGGAGCTCTCAACTGCCTCGTCCTCGGGCGATATTTCCGGATCGTAGTAGGTTATGGGGGGGAGCGTGTCGAGAATTTTGCGTGCGAGGCTGACAAGCTCGTCAAGCCCCTCGCCCGTTATGGCAGACGTTCTTACCACGGGGTAGCCGAGGCTCTCGCAGTGCGAAAAGAACTCGCGGTACTCGGGCGAGTGCTCATCTGCCGAGTCTATCTTGTTGGCAACCACAACCTGTGGACGCTCGCTTAGCTCCGGCGAATATTTTGAAAGCTCGAGGTTAATCTTGTCAAGGTCCTGCGAGGGATTTCTGCCGTCGGTGCCTGCCACGTCAACGACGTGGATAATGAGCCGACACCTATCAACGTGGCGAAGGAACGCGTGACCGAGCCCGAGCCCCTCCGACGCCCCCTCGATAAGTCCCGGGATATCGGCGGCAAGGAAGCCCCTGCCCTCGCCGAGGCTGACTACGCCAAGGTTCGGCGAGAGGGTTGTGAAATGGTAGTTTGCAATCTTCGGCTTCGCCGAGGAGATACGCGAGAGAATCGAGGATTTACCGACGTTCGGGAAGCCGACGAGTCCGACCTCTGCAAGCATTTTAAGCTCGAGGAGCACCTCGCGCTCCTCGCCCTTGGTGCCGCTTTTCGCAAAGCGCGGTATCTGGCGCGTCGGGGTCGCGAAATGGCGATTTCCCCAGCCGCCTCTGCCGCCGTGGCAAAGGATGAAGTCCTCGCCGTCTGCCATATCGTGTATGATTTTTCCCGATCCCGTGTCGCGAATTAACGTACCGCGCGGTACTAAAACGACGGTGTCATTACCGCTTTTGCCATGCTTTTTCCCCGTCATACCGTTACCGCCCGACTCGGCTATAAACTTTCTTTTATACCTGAAGGCAAGGAGCGTGTTTGCGCCCTCGTCTACTCTGAAAACAATATTGCCGCCTCTGCCGCCGTCGCCGCCGTCGGGACCGCCTGCGGAAACGTACTTTTCGCGGTGGAAGGACACGGCGCCGTTACCGCCGTCGCCTGCCTTGACGTAAATTTTGATATTATCTATAAACATATGGCTCTCCTTGGGAGCTTTTTTTATTTTGTGGAGTCGTCGCCGCGCTGGCGTATGACTATGCGGATAGGAGTGCCCGCAAATCCGAAGGTGTCGCGCAGGCAGTTTTCAATATATCTTTGATAGGAAAAATGAAAAAGCTCCGCAGAGTTGCAGAAGATAACGAATGTGGGCGGTGCAACCGAGCTTTGGGTCATATAGTAAATCTTGAGGCGCTTGCCCTTGTCCGAGGGGGGCTGAACCCGCGTGGTCGCGTCGTTAAGCAGGTCGTTGAGAGTGCCCGTCGTTATTCTGCGGTGCGACTCGGCATAGACCTCGTTTATCATCTTGTAGAGGTTTTTAACTCGCTGACCCGTCTTTGCCGACACGTAGACTATCGGCGCGTAGGTCATATAAGAGAGAGCCGTGCGGATATTCTTATTATAGGTAGAAACCGTCGAGTTTTCCTTTTCCACCGAGTCCCACTTGTTGATAACTATAATGCACGCCTTGCCCGCCTCGTGAGCGAGTCCCGCTATCTTCTCGTCCTGCTCGGTAACACCGTCGGCGGCGTCAACCATAAGAAGGCAGACGTCGGCACGCTCTATCGCCATATTTGCGCGAAGGACGCTGAATTTCTCTATTCTGTCCTCGACCTTAGAGTGACGTCTGATACCCGCGGTGTCGATAAAGTTATAAACTCCAAACTCATTTTCTACCCTCGTGTCAACGGCGTCGCGAGTCGTACCCGCAATGTCTGATACGATAACGCGCTCCTCGCCGCACATGCGGTTGATTATAGAAGACTTGCCTGCGTTCGGCTTGCCTATTACGGCGACGTTTATGACTCCCTCATCATCATTGTCCGACTCGTCAAAGCGGCACTCCTCAATTATGGCATCAAGAAGGTCGCCCGAGCCCGTGCCGTGGAGCGAGGAGATGGCAATAGGCTCGCGCTCAAAGCCGAGCTCGTAGAACTCGTAAAACTCGAAGGGCACCTCGCCGACCTTATCAACCTTGTTGACGGCAACTATGACGGGCTTGCCCGATTTTTTCAGCATTATCGCGATATCACGGTCGTCTGCAACGAGTCCTGCGCGAATATCGCACATAAAGACTATAACGCTCGCCGTGGCTATTGCCATCTCCGCCTGATTTCTCATCTGACGGAGAATCGTGTCGTCTGATTTCGGCTCAATGCCGCCGGTGTCGATGAGAATGAAGCGCCTCTCGCCCCACTCCGCCTCGGCGTAAATTCTGTCGCGAGTAACGCCCGGGGTGTCCTCGACAATCGAGCGGCGCTCGCCTATCAGCTTATTGAAAAGGGTGCTCTTGCCAACGTTCGGGCGACCCACTATTGCTACTATCGGTTTTGCCATATCAAGTGTCCTTTCGAAATTTTACTCTATGCCAAGGAGCCTCTCGGCAAGCTCGAAGCCGTCGGAGCCTGTGGGCGTCACGGGCACACCGAACGAGGCTGAAAGCTCGCCTACGGTCATACCGCAAAGAAAGACGTCCTCACCGTGGCGCAGGGCGTTCGAGGGTATAAGAAGCCCCTCGCCAAGAGGCTTGTCCAAAAGCTGCTCGAGAATATCATGCCCTGTGAGCAGCCCTGATACCGTTATTGACTCACCAAAGAAATTATTGGTGATTTTGTAAACGTTTATTTGCAAATTCGGCATAATTCGCTCAAGTTTTTCTGCAATCGACTTTATCGTAGGGTAAGCGGCCACGCCCGTCGCGAGCGAAACTGTGCGTGGCGAGGCGAGGCTTACGCCCTCCTCGCGGAGCGTTTGCTCCTCAATCCCAAACTCGTCTATAAGAGAGCGCAGCATGCCGACACCGTTCTCTATCTGAGGGTAGTCCTCGTAGTAATCGGCTGTGGGTATTTCCCTTCCCGCCTTAAGATAGAATTCGTCTGCGGCAAAGAAAAGACGCGAGCCGTATTTTTTCTTATGCTCCTCCGCGACCGAGTCGATAAGGTCGATAACCTCTCTTGCCTCGCTGCCCGAAAAATCGGTGAGGGGATAGAGCTTGTCGCGGAATTTCGTCAGCCCTGCGGGCACGACAGAAACGCTCGAAAGCTCGGGGAAATAGGCGGTAAGGTCGCGCATAGTAGCAAGTAGCTCCTCTCCGTCGTTGACACCGCGGCAAAGCACTATCTGACCGCACATCGCGAGCCCCGCTCTCTTAAAGTCGCTAAGGTAGCGAAGCACCTCGCCCGAGCGCCTGTTTTTCATCATTTTAACGCGCAAATCGGGGTTCGTCGTATGTATCGAAATATTTATCGGCGACATACGCATTTTGATTATGCGCGCGACGTCCGAGTCCGACATATTCGTAAGAGTGACGTAGTTGCCGTGGATAAATGAGAGGCGCGAGTCGTCGTCCTTGAAATAAAGCGACTCGCGAAGCCCCTCGGGGTTTTGGTCGATAAAGCAGAAGATACAGCCATTTTTGCAGCTGTGCTTATTATCCATAAGAGGCGTTTCAAAACCGAGCCCGATATCGTCGTACTCGCCCTTTTTTATCGTAACCGACAGCTCACACCCCTCGCGTATAAGCGAGAGAGCTACCGTGCGCTCGGTGAGATAGAAGCGGTAGTCGAGAACGTCGCGTATTTCATTTCCGTTTATGCTGACGAGGATATCCCCCTCAAGAATTCCGTGGCGAGCAGCAGACGAGCCTGCCGACACCGCAGTTATTTTTACCATATCATTTTCCTTTTTTCCTTCGCTCTCTTATAAGCGCGAGGATAATATATGTGAGAATTATAAGGACGGTCGAAAAGAGGTAGCCGAAAAGGTCTATCCAAACGTCACGGACGTCGGGACCGCGACCCGAGAAAATCTGTATCGTTTCGTCTGTAAAGCCCGTGACAAGCCCAAAAATCGGCGACACGGGTGCCACCTTAAGCGGTTTTTTGGCAAAGCCGAGCATAAGGAGAGCTGTGATAGCGCCAAGGGCTGCGAACTCGGCAAAATGCGCGATTTTGCGCAGATTGACTAAAATAAAATCGGTCGTGGGCGTGCCCTCGGGCAGAACGCTCTCAAGAAAATCGCCGACGGCGCTGCTGCTCTCACCCGACGCCTCGGGCGACATAAGCGAGCTTCCGAATATGACGGCGAGGTTGAGAAGCAAAAGCGAAAGCAACACGAAAAGAAGCACCCGCCTCTTACCTGAAAGGGTCGCGTAGGGGATAAGAATATCCATAAATTAACCTCTTTTCAGCCTTGCTGTTTTTTGGGGCTTTTCTAAAATAGCGGGAGTAATGCCGTTCTCAGCAACGTAGAGAGCCGCCTCGGGCGAGCCTGCGCGCTCGGCAAGGAGCATAAGCCGCGCCGCCTTTTCTCTATCAAAATCGGTGCCAAGCCCGTCAACGTAGCAGCGCGCGTAAAGATATTTGCCCTTTGCGACGAGCTCGGAAACGTAGGTCGGGTCGTGCCTTGAGGCCTGCGAGAAGCACTCGAATGCGGCTCTTGCGTCCTGTCTTACCGCCGCGTAGCGCTCCGCCTCGTCCTCTTCAAAATCGGGCACGTCGCCCTCAATCATCAGTACGTCGCCGCGGTACTCTGGCTTGTGATAGGGAATCATTGAGATACCGACGACGTCGGGCTCGAACATACAGCCCGCGGTGTAAGCCATGCCGAGATAAAGGAGCGCCTCAAGGCAGCCGTCCTCGGCGGAAATTTTCATATGCTCGTAGGCGCGCTTGTAATCTCGCGCGACACCCTCGCCGTGAAGATAAAGCATGGCGAGATTATAGGACGCCTCGCCGCCCTCCATATCGCGTGCAAAGGCAAAAAAGCTCTTTGCCTCGGCGGGATTATATGGCACGCCAAGCCCACGCCAGAGGCAGTAGCCGTAATTGAAGGC
Source organism: Eubacteriales bacterium (assembly GCA_045657165.1). GTDB lineage: Bacteria > Bacillota > Clostridia > Oscillospirales > CAG-272 > UBA1740. The sequence goes on along the minus strand of JAZOSP010000095.1, from coordinate 34,508 downwards.
TGCGACGGAGTCGCCCTCTCTCGCGCCCTCAAGATACATTTTTGCAGCGCACTCGTGCTCGCCGCGAAGAAATTTTACGTCTGCCGAAAGCTTCTCGTACACTGCCCTGCCTCCTTAGATTTTATGCTATCGTGAATTTAGTGCCCTCTCTCGTGTCGACAAGGGTAATACCCTTCGCAAGCAGCTCCTCGCGGATTGCGTCGGCAAGAGCAAAGTTCTTTTCCTTCTTTGCCGCGCGACGCGCTTCTATCTTCTCGTTTATATAAGCGAGAAGCTCGGGGTCTACGTCGGGGACGTCAGACTTTTCCTGATTTTTGATTTTCTCTGCCGCCTCAATAAGCCCGAGGTCGAGAACACGCTCGAAGTCGCGGATAAGCGCTATTTTGGTATCGTCGCTCGTATCAAGCTTGAATACGTCGTAGAGAGCTGTAACGGCAAGCGAGGTGTTAAGGTCGTTATCGAGCGCGTCGGTGAAGCGACGTTTGCCCTCAGCAAACGCTGCCGCGTCGATTCGCTCACCTGCCGGCTTGAGCGCCGCCACTCTTGCTACGAGCTTCTCGTAAGCGGTCTTCGCATTGTCGAGGTTCTCCCACGAGAAAACGAGATTCTTCCTGTAATGCGACTGCATGCAGAAGAAGCGGTAAACGAGCGGGTCGTAGCCGCGCTCCATGAGGAGCGACACGGTGAGGAACTCGCCCTTTGACTTCGACATCTTGCCGGAATTTGTGTTAAGGTGGTGAACGTGGAACCAATATTTGCACCATTCGTGACCGAAGGTCGCCTCGCTCTGCGCTATCTCGTTAGTATGGTGAGGAAAGGCGTTGTCTATGCCGCCGCAGTGGATATCGAGGTACTCACCGAGGTGCTTTGAGGCAATGCAGGAGCACTCGATGTGCCAGCCGGGATAGCCTACACCCCACGGGGAATTCCATTTAAGCTCCTGGTCGTCGAACTTGGACTTGGTAAACCAGAGGACGAAGTCAGCCTTATTACGCTTGCTCTTGTCCTCCTCGACGGTGTCGCGCACGCCGACCTCAAGGTCCTCCTCAGTGAAGTCGCCGAAGACGTAATACTTAGAAAGCTTCGAGGTATCAAAGTAGACGTTGCCGCCCGCCTCGTAGGCGTAGCCCTTTTCGAGAAGGGTCTTTATCATAGCGATAAACTCGTCGATACAAGCGGTCGCAGGCTCGATGACGTCGGGCTTTTTTATATTCAGCCTCTCGCAGTCGGCAAAAAAGGCGTCGGTGTAAAATTTAGCGATTTCAAGCACCGTCTTGTGCTCGCGGCGCGCGCCCTTTAACATCTTGTCCTCGCCCGTGTCGCCGTCGCTCGAGAGATGTCCGACGTCGGTTATGTTCATAACGCGCTTTACATCGTTGCCGAGGTAACGAAGATATTTTTCAAGCACGTCCTCCATAGCGTAGGTACGCAGGTTGCCTATGTGGGCAAAGTGATAAACCGTCGGACCGCAGGTGTACATTGACACCTTGCCTGCCTCACGCGGGATGAATTCTTCTTTCTTTCTCGTAAGAGAGTTATAAAGTAGCATAGCTTTTCTCCACCGTCAAGGGAAATTTAGTTAACGTGCCCGTGAGGGCATAATTACTCGTTATACATTTTAGCAGACGCGAGGATTTTTGTCAAGAGATTTTAAGTATTTTATATATTTTGATTTTAGGTATTGTTTTTTTCGAAAAAATTTGGTATGATATAAGGTAGACAGTTATACTCTTTTGGGAGGCTACATAAATGAGCGAAAACAGAAACGGAAACCTAAATGAAAACAAGACGGAGGAGCTCTCGGGCGCACGTCGCGCAGTGCCGATAGTGCTTGCCGCCGTGGCGGCATTCATAGCCGTTTGCTATATGACGCGAGGCGCGGGGCTTCTCGGCGGGGCGCTCTCGTCGGTTATGCTCGGGCTTTTTTCGTACGGAGCATACGCCGTGCCGGCGCTGCTTATCATACACGCAGTATTCTACGCCGACGACGTACGGCGCGGGAGACTTCTCTCAAGGGTAATCTTCTCACTTATCGCAGTGCTCGTAATTTCCTGCGGTGATTACGCGATAGCCTATTGGTGGGCAGAGCCCGAGTTCATTCCCGCAGAGCTTTACGTAAGCGGAAGTGCGGGCGGCTTTATCGGAAGTATTATCGCTTTCGCAATTATTAAAGTTATAGGCTACGTCGGGCTCGTTATTCTGACTGCCGCAATCCTTGCTATATACGTGACCTTCTTTTTTGCAAAGCGCGACAGCGCGGCAAGGCAGGTGCTGCTAACCGTGCTCGGTGCTGTAGCCGACGGCTGTGCCGCCATCGAGCGCGCAATAAAGCGTGCCTTTGAGAAGGCGCGAGAGTCGCGTGACGGAAAGCGCCGTCGCGACGAAGACGAGCGCGCGGCGGAGCTTTGCGACGACGATTTCTTTGCCGTTGACAACGGCATGAAGGAGCTTTCCATAAGCGAGCTTGGGATTAAGGAGCTTCGCGACGAGCGCGAGGCCGAGGCGAACCCTCATCTGCACGACACGGTTCACCATAAGAGCAGTGTTAAGGAAGACCCCAACGGTGAAGGCGGCAAGACAAGGACCTCGGGACGTCGGGTTGATTTTTCCTACGGCGATATCAACCGAGAAAGCCCCGAGCCGCGCCACCACGATATAATAATTGAGGACGAGCCCGCGAAAGCCCCGAAAAGGTATGGCGAGGCGAGCGCCGAGGACGTATTCACGGGGGAATTTGACCCATACGATTTTGCAACCGCGGAGTCGGTGCTTTCACGGCAAAGCGAGCGCGCCGCCCTCGCGAGCGGCAGGGGCGGTGTTAGCGAGATGACTACCCCGATATCCGAGATAACCGAGGCTGACGTTGAAAAAATGCGCCGTCAAGCCGAGTTCGAGCAAAGAAAGCGCGAGCTTATCGAGCGCGCAAGGCGCGAGGAGACGGCAAGAGCCGAGGCGACAAAGCTCCGTGAGGAGCATGAGGCTGCCGAAAAGGACGAGCCTTTGGCGGTGGCTGAGCCCGTTGCAGTCCCTGAGCCCGAGGTCAGAAAGACGGTTGAATTCAGCTTCGGTGAGAGCAAACCCTACCCGACCGCACGCGACGACGAGGGTGTTTCGGTAACCTACGGCAAGCCCGAGGGCACACCCGACGACACCGAGGAGGTTGCCGCGGCTATTGCAGAGCGCGTTCTGGCGGAAAATCCTGCCTACGCGCGCAGCATGAATCCGATGAGCACCGTTACTTACGTAAGAGAGACTTCGGAGCCCGAGGAGCAGACCGAAGAGAACTCCGAGACCGAGGTCATAGACCTTCCCTGTGAGCGTGACGAGGCTGTTTCAAGCTTTACACCCGTAATAAACGAGTACTCAACCGAGGGTGATATCAAGACGGACGAGCCTCCCATCTTCAAGCCCTACACTCCACCGTCGGCTGAGCCGATTGAAGAGAGAGACGAGCCACACGAGCCCGAGACTCTCTACGCATGGCGCGCTATGGTCAACACCGAGCCGACGGTGACGGAGGACAAGGGTGAGCAACTCGGAGAATACGGATTTGCAGACGAGCCCGAGGATGACGTGTACGAGGCGCCGCTATCGCCCGAGGACGACCGCTACGAGATATTCGGCGAGGACGAGGATGGAGAAGCAGACGAGGACATCTCGCCTCTGCCGCCCGAGGAGCAAAACCCCGAGGTGCTGAAAATGCGCGAGCAGTTCCCCTCTCTCTTTGAAAACGGAATGATGGAGAGAGCAGAGGACGAGGCTGTCGCCGAACCCGAGATTACAGAAGAGCCCGAAATCGTCGCGGAGCCCGAAATCGTCGTGGAGCCCGAGCCTATCGCGGTAAGCGAGCCTGCGCCTGTTGTTATAAACGCTCCCGCGCCGACACCTCAGCCGAAAAAAGAGGAAAAGCCCGCGAAAAAGAAGCCCGACTACTCTGGCTACAGGTATCCGCCGATTGACCTGCTTACCCCCTCCGAAGACGTCTCGGACGAGCATATTCAAGAGGAGATACAGGAGAATGCCGACAGGCTTATCGACACGCTTGCCTCCTTCAACGTTACCGCCTCTATAAAGGGCGTTGACAGAGGACCCCGTATCACTCGCTACGAGGTCGTGCCCGCAAAGGGCGTCAAGGTCAGCAGCGTTATGGGACTTCAGGACGATATTGCCTTAAATCTCGCGGCCGAGAGCATAAGAATGGAAGCGCCCATACCCGGTAAGAGCGCCGTGGGCGTTGAGATACCTAACAAGAAATCCTCGACGGTCAGACTGCGCGAGCTACTTGAGACCGAGGACTTTATAAATTCAAAATCAAAAACCACCGTTTGTATGGGTAAGGACGTTGCAGGTCAGCCCATCATAGCCGATATTGCCAAAATGCCCCACGCGCTGATAGCAGGTGCTACGGGTATGGGTAAGTCGGTGTGCATAAACTCGCTTATGATAAGCATGCTCTACAAGGCAAGACCCGACGAGGTCAAGTTCATTATGATTGACCCAAAGCAGGTCGAGTTCACGATGTACAACGGTATTCCCCACCTGCTCGTGCCTATCGTCAACGACGTAAAGCAGGCGGCGGGCACGCTTATGTGGGCGGTTGAGGAGATGGAGCGCAGATACAACACGCTCCAAGAGGCGTGCGTCAGAAATATTGACGGATACAATGAAAAGGTCGCGGCAAATCCTGCCCTCGGCGAGCCTATGCCGCGTATCGTGATAGTTATCGACGAGTTTGCCGAGCTTATTATGCAGGTCAAAAACCCCGTCGAGAGCCTCGTTATCAGAATAGCGCAAAAGGCGCGTGCCGCAGGCATACACCTGATTATCGGTACTCAGAAGCCGGTCAAGGAGGTTATCACGGGTCTTATCAAGTCGAACATTCCGACGAAGATGTCCTGCAAGGTCCTCTCAAACCGCGACTCGATACTTATTTTTGACCAATCGGGCGCTGAGAAGCTGCTCGACAAGGGCGATATGCTGATAGCCTTCGCGGCGTCGCCGAAGCCACAGAGAGTGCAGTGCGCCTTCGTTTCCGACGGTGAGGTCGAGGCGGTGATGGAGCACCTAAAGCAGTTCTCGGGCGGCGATAGCTACGACGAGAGCGTTATGGAGGATATCAAGCGCGCAGCAGATAAATGCACGAGAAAGGGCGGCGGCTCTGACGACGACGATGACGACGGCGACGAGTCAGGCGGCGAGGGCTACCTCAACGACCGCCAATTCCTTGACGCGGTTGACGTTGCGCTCAGCATGGGTAAGATTTCCACCTCGCTCATTCAGCGTAAGATTTCCGTCGGCTACGGCAAGGCGGCGAAGTTCATTGACGTTATGGAGGATATGGGCATTGTCAGCGAGCCGAACGGACAGAAGCCGCGTGACGTGCTTATGACTAAGGACGAGTGGAGAGAAAAGCTCTCGCGAGTCACCTACGACTAAAAATATGAGCCTCGGGGCATTCCCCGAGGCAGAAAAGGAATTAATATGATTTTAGTTTTACTTGCAGACGGCTTTGAGGAGATTGAGGCGCTTTTCCCCCTCGACCTTCTCCGCCGTGCGGGACTTACGGTCAAAACCGTAGGAATTTCGGGAAGGTTCGCCTGCGGCTCGCACGGGGTGCGGGTCGAGTGCGATATTCTGCCCGAGGAGATAGAGTACGAAAAAATTGATATGGCAATCTTGCCCGGCGGTATGCTCGGGGCGTCAAACCTCGACGCCTCGCCCGTGACGGACAAGGTGATAAATGCAACCCTCGCGCGCGGCGGTCATATCGGCGCGATTTGCGCCGCGCCTACTGTCCTTGGCAGACGTGGGCTCTTAAAGGGCAGACGCGCGACCTGTTACCCCGGATTTGAGTCGGAGCTTTTCGGTGCCGCACGCACGGGCGAGGCGGTCGTCACAGACGGAAACATCACAACGGCAAGGGGTGTCGGTGTGGCAAAGGAGTTTGCGAAGGAGCTTATAAGAGTTCTTGAAGGCAAGGACAAGGTGGGCGAAATTTCGGCGCAAATTGTCGAATAAAGCAAATTTTGCAAATAATTATGTACAAAATATCGAATTTTTCCACCTAAGAACATATAGAGGAAAACAATATGGTAATCAAACCCAAGGAAAGAAATATTGCATACAGGTGCCCCGAGTGCGGCACGGCTATCGTCGGACTTGTCGGCAAGTTTGCCCTCAAAGCAGGAATGATAAGGCTTCGCTGCGGCTGCGAGGACGACTCCTCGCTTGATATAAAATCGACGGGCGACGGACGGGTCAGACTCTCGGTTCCCTGCCTTTTCTGCAAGCAAAATCATAACTACGTTTTGACCGAGTCAATCTTCTTTGACAAGGACAAATTTCTCCTCTCCTGCCCCTACTCCGGCATGGATATTGCAGTGCTCGGCACGGCAGAGGACATAGAGCAAGAGCTTAAGCGCACGGGCGAGGAGCTCTCCCGCCTTATGGCGAGCCTTGACGCTATGGAGCTATCGGATATTCAGCCGACCGATATGTCGGAGGACGAGATACTGCCCGACCCTGCGGTTTACGACACGGTAAGATTCGTCGTCAAGAGCCTTGAGGACGAGGGCGCGCTTCACTGCCCCTGCGGCAAGGGACCGTACGAGCTCAGGTTTGCCGAGGGAGGCATACAGGTTTATTGCGAGAGGTGCGGTGCTACCTATCTTTTCCGCGCCACGACACCCTCGCTTGCTGAGGAATATCTCACCGTTGACGAGATAAGGCTCACCTAAAGCATACCGTAATACTGTAAAATTCCACGGTATATTCCCGTCGCAAAAAGCCCCGGCGAGTAGGCGAGCAGTTCTGCGTCAGAGGGGTTTGAGATAAAGCCCATCTCGACGAGCACCGCGGGCATTACGGTTTCCTTCAGTACATATAGTCCCGGGCGGTAGACTATTCCGCGGTTGCGAAGGCCCGTCGTGAGGGTCAGCTGCTCAAGGATATCCTCACCGAGTGCAATAGCGACGGTAGCTCCCGGGCCGTAAACGAGAGCCTCGTTGCCAGTGGCGGCAGGGTTTGCCGCGGCGTTATTGTGGAGCGAGAGGAATATATCAGCACCCCACGAGTTTGCCTCGTCGACTCTCGTACGCAGGCTCGACGAGTTGCTCGTACCGAGAATCGTGTCGGGAGTGGGTCTTGAGAGGCGCGGCTCAAACTCGGGATTTGAAAGCAAAAGATTATAAAGCCGCCTGCCTATCTCGTAGGTTATGTCCTGCTCGTAAAAGCCGTTACCCTCGGCGCCCGTATTAAAGCCGCGGGGGTTGTGACCTTGGTCAACATAGATTTTTATAGCCATAGTTATCTCACCTTCCGTTTTTTATACTGTATTATTTTATGCCTCGGAGATTTTTTTGCCAATGAATGAAATGAAAAGGATGTTAAGCTTCGTGCGCCGTGCCGTGGACGACTACGGTATGATAGACGAGGGCGACAGAATAGCCGTCGGAATGTCGGGCGGCAAGGACTCGACGACTCTCCTTATCGCGCTCGCTGAGCTTCGCAGGTTTTATCCGAAGAAATTTGACGTTGTTGCGGTGACGGTTGATATGGGCTTTGAGGGCGGTGATTTTTCGCCTATAAAGAGCCTATGCGACTCGCTCGGCGTTGAATATATTATTGAGCGCACCCAGATTGCGAAAATTATCTTCGAGGTGCGCCGCGAGTCAAACCCCTGCTCTCTTTGCGCGAAGATGAGGCGCGGCTCGCTCCACGCGGCGGCAGTCGCGGCGGGTTGTAACAAGGTAGCCCTCGGTCACCACTACGACGACGCGGTGGAAACATTTATGCTAAACCTCTTTTTCGAGGGGCGACTCGGCTGCTTTTCGCCGAAAAGTTATCTTTCGAACAGGAAAATCACACTCATAAGACCGCTTCTTTACGCTACGGAAAGCGACGTTTCATACTTTGCAAGGCGCAGGGCTATTCCCGTTGTGCCGAGCCTTTGCCCAGAGGACCGTCACACCGAAAGGGAAAATATGAAAAGGCTGCTTTCGGAGCTTGAGCGCACAAACAAGGGCCTCAAGCACAGGATTTTTCACGCTATGTGCCGCGCGGGCCTTGACGGCTACCGCGACAAGCGCTACCCCGACGCGGGGGCGATAGAGGAATAAGGAGACAGGCTTTGAAAATTGCAATAATAGGCTCAAGGGACTGCCTTATCGAGGATTTTTCTGAATATTTACCGAAGGGTGTGACCGAAATCGTTTCGGGCGGTGCGCGCGGAATTGACAGCGCGGCAGTGGCCTTTGCACACTCGCACGGCCTTCCCGTCACCGAGTTTTTGCCCGATTACAAGAGCTTGGGGCGCGGCGCACCTCTTGCGCGAAATAAGCAGATTGTCGAATACTCAGACGAGGTTTTAGCCTTTTGGAACGGGGTGTCGCGCGGAACGAAATTCGTCATAGATTACTGCGCGAGGATAGGCAGAAAATGCACGGTTATAAGGCTTTGACCGACGCCACTGCCCGTGAGCGAATATACAAAAAGAGCAAGCACGCAAGAATTTAATCTTGGAGTTTGCTCTTTTTCTTGTTAAACGGTTACCTTTGCGTTTTTTCTGAAGAAGGTTTTTATAAAGCCTACAAATTTTTCTTCCGAACGGAAAAAGTAAATTTCTCCGCGGTTCTTTGACGGATACTCGTCGGCAAACTCGCCCGAGATAATTTGTCCGTCAGGGGAAACCGTCAGTCTATGTATGCCGTGGCGGTTGGTGTATTCGCCGTCGACCTTGACGGGCGTATTTGCCTTGAAGCAGGTGACGAGCTTGTCCCGACCGTCCCAATCAACGCTCCACGAGCTCCAGCCCGTGTTGCTCCTCGTATCGTCGTCGCACTCCACCTCGCCGCAATCGTTGACGAAGTAGGAGTTATTTATTGCTTTAAATTTGACGTCGTAGAGGTCTTGGGTGACCTCTGTAACACCTGCGCGAAGAAAGTCCGACTTGATTATGCCCTCGTCGTTTCGCTTGATATGAACGTGATACCACTTGCCCTTGAGGTCATGGATTTCGTGCTTTATCTTAACAACGAAGAATTTATAAACGAAGTAAACCGCGGTGTAAATGCCGACGTAGAGAAATCCCGACACAAAAAGGTCGGCAATCGCGACGAGCCACGGAAGCCCGATAACGCCCTCGAGAAATGCGTAAATATAGTCCTCAATCACCATATTTATTATCATAAACACGGTGAAAACGAGACCGTGCAGACCGAAAATAAATCCTATTTTTTTCACTTTTCACTCCTTACGCGCCTTCAAGCACACCCATAAGGTATTCGTAGGTCGCGGGGCTGCCTGCGACGATGCTCGTCGGCTCGACAAAGGTAAGCGGCTCGCCCGTCCACTGCGAGAGTCTGCCGCCCGACTCCTCTAAAATGAGCGAGGCAGCGCAGTAATCCCACACCTTGAGCCGTCTTTCGAAATATCCGTCGATTCTGCCGTCGGCAATATAGCAGATTGCAAGAGCCGAGGAGCAGCTGCGGCGAATGTCAAGACATTCCTCGAACACTCTTTTAGCTATGGCAAAATTCCTATCGGCGAGCGCCTTGTTGCTGACGTTCGCGCCAAACTCGACTATCGAGCGACGCGGGGTGACGCCGCTGACACTCATTTTGCCGTCAGTGTAATTTTCTATACCTATATTTATAAGCGTATCAACGCCGCCAGACGCGTCATATAGGTGCGCGCCGTGACCGCGAAGCGCGAAGAACATCTCGCCGTAAAAGGGGTTGAAAACCACGCCAAACTCGACACGCCCCCCCTCGTAATAGCCGAGAGAGATAGAAACCTGCTTGCCGCCGCGAATGAGATTCGTCGTTCCGTCAATGGGGTCGAGAACGAACCTCTTGCCACTCTCGACGTGCTCCGATTCCTCCTCGGTGACGAAGGCTGCGTCGGGTGCAATTCGGGAAAGCCCCGCCTTTACGAAGTCGCTTATCGCGAAATCAACGGCGGTAACGAAATCGTCATCGGATTTCTCCTTGACGTCGGCCTTAAGTATCGCGTCGGTTGCAATATCCTTCGCATCGTACACGAGCTTTATTATTTTATTGTAATCCATAGGCTACTCCTGTTCGGTTAAATTGCGAGGCTCTCGCCCGCGCGGAGCGTCACGCGCTCGCCGTCAATCTTAATATAAAGGGGTATATCCGTGGGGTTTTTGATTTCCTTATCGGTAATTTCGATTTTTTCGACAGCGTCGGCATAGTCGAAGATGTCACCGACCGAGGCGTAGTAATATTCGTCTGGGCGGTCGCCGTACCTCGCGGCAAATTTTTCAAGGTCGCACCAATTGCCCGCGCGCTCGAAATCAAAGGTGTGAACACCGAAGGCAAAGAACCCAAGGCTTCCGCCGTCAGGGTGCGCCTCGTATTTTTCCATAACCTCAAGCAGATTTGCATGGTGGGCGTTATAGCTCCAAGGGAAACGCTCGGCGGGAACCGAAAATCCCGTTTTATCAAGCACGTCGCCAACGCCGCGCATACCGTAAAAGCCTCGGTACCTGACGTAGTCGACTATCGCCCGATTTCGCTGGGTGTAAAAGGGCCAGACAAAGCCGCGCACGCTGCCCTCGCCAAAGACCGCCTCAAGCTCGCGCTGAGAGTCGTCAATCGACTTTATATATTCGTCGGTCGGCGATATCGGATACCAGCCGTCGGGCTTTATCCTCTCGGGGCTTGAATGTATACGGTAAACACCCTCGGTAGCGCTCTTATATATCACGGGGTGCTCCTCGGTGTAGCTATCTGAGGTTACAGGGTCAAAGGGGTCGTCTGAGATGACGTATTCCCTGCCGTCGACCATCGCAAGCGGATGGGTTTTCGTGTGGTTTGAGATTTCGTAGCCGCGGTAAAGCTCGCGGTAGCCATCACGCGAGAGGCGCGAAAGATTCGGCACCAAAAGGTTAAACGTCCCGAGAATACCTGCGGGGCGGACTATATTCAGAAATTTTGCGTCGGTCTCAAGATTTCCGTCGTCCATAGTAAAGGTGACGGACTTGCGAACCCAGCCGGGGAAGAAATTTTTATCAATTCTCTTTTTTTGCATTGTAGTAAACCACCTCTCCGTCGGGAATGGAATGGGTGAGCCACACGTTGCCGCCGATAACGCAGCCGCGACCGATTTTAGTATTACCGCCGAGGATTGTCGCATTCGCGTAAATTACGCAGTCATCTCCTATGTCGGGGTGGCGCTTTATGCCCTTGACAGGGTTGCCATCGGAATCGAGCTCAAAGCTCTTTGCGCCGAGGGTCACGCCCTGATAAATTTTAACTCTGCTCCCTATCGTCGTGGTTTCGCCTATAACTATGCCCGTGCCGTGGTCTATGCAGAAATGCGAGCCGATAGTCGCACCCGCGTGGATATCAACACCTGTTTTCTCGTGGGCGTACTCGGTCATAAGGCGCGCAATATAGGGGATTTTCCTCACGTAAAACTCGTGGGCAAGCCTATAAATTGAGATAGCGTAGAAGCCGGGATATGAAAGGATTACCTCCTCGGGCGAGCGCGCCGCAGGGTCACCCTCGTAAATCGCTATAACGTCCTTGATAAGCGCTTCCTTGATGTCGGGTATCAGGTCGATTATCTCGTAGGCGAGCGACTCGGTATCGGCGGTCATCTCCTCGTCGAAAAACGAGAGCGCCGCGGTAATCTGCCGCTTTACCGACAAGAAGAGCTCGTATATAATTTCCTCGCGCGTGCGTCCCTTGTCCTCGGCTAGCGAAAAGTAGTCGGGAAATATGAGCGACTGAACCCTCTTTATAATTTTTATTGCCTCAAGCCTTGATGGCACCATAACCGTATGCCTTTTGAAATAGCTCGCGGTATTCTCGCATTTTTCATCAAGGCGCGCAAGCGTGCGAGAGAGTCTTTCCTCATTATTCAGCACAGAAAACACCTCCGTAAAAGCTTTTGATTATATTATATTTTATCACATATCCGCAGGTTTGACAATACCTTAGTCGGAATTTTGCCGTTAATTTAGAGGCATATGACAAAATGCGCCTCGCGCTATAATGTAGATGTCAGGGCGAGCAGCCGGCGCTCAATGCCCGACGGAAAGGAATACAATAAAAGAACTATAGCAGAAAAAAGAATGTTTTCACGAAGCCTTTTGGAAAGCGACGGCTTTATTTCACTGTCCATCGCAGCGCGGCTTGCATATTTGCACCTCGCTCTGTGCGCCGCCGACGACGGCTTCGTCATTGCAGCCAAGACGACGCTTCGACATATAGAGGTCGAGGATGATGTGCTGTCCGAGCTTCTCGACGGAGATTATCTTATTGACTTCAACGACGGAATATACCTTATCAAGCATTGGCATGTACACAATCAGATTCAAAAAAATCGCTACACTCCATCTCGCCACTCGCGCCTGCTTCGCGGCTTCAGAGTCGACTCGACGTGGGCGTACCGTTTGCGTCGCTCGAAGCGAGGAGACGTAGCGCCGAGCGAGGAGGCGGAGGACGAGTGGAGCGACGGGGAGGACGTGCGGGCAGAGTACGTAAGATATGCTGACGAGTGGGAAAGGAGCTATCGCACGCGCAACGGATTGAACCCTGACTTAGACGCGCCGTAAGTGGTCAAATTCGAGGCTTTAAGCGAGAGTCGAGGAAGTCTTAAAGCCATCACGTTAAAATCTCAAAAAAATTCGGCTAAAGAGTTGATTTTTTAACACGGGTATGGTATAATAGGTGTAATGCCAAAATATTTACATGCGCAATCCCGGGATTTGCCGCGATGGGCGGCATATTTCCCGTGCGCCGCTCGTAATATTTACGGCTTGAGTTTTTTCGGAGGAGAAGCGATGGGAAAGGGTATTTACACCTATTATAAAGAGCGCCTTGTTGAAATAGGCGGAAACAATAAATGCCTCTACCTCAAGAGCGTTGTCAGGCGCGGTGCGTATGACATCGGAAAGCTCTTTGAGGGCCGTGACCGCAAGGTTTCGGAATTCGTAGAGTTTCTCTGGTCGGAAAACAAGCAGCCGCTTACCGTTATAGGTCACGGAGAGGAGCGCGACATTGCCGGGAACATGGGACTTCCCGCACGCTCAAAGCAGGCGCCCGACACCTCGGGGCTTTCACCCGACGACGCCGAGCGAGCACACAAGAAATTCTCAAAGCAGCGCGACACCGACACTGCGAAGATAATTGAGGGCGAGATTGCAAAAATCAAGGAGCTTAAGCGCGAGATAGAGGAAATCGAAAGGGAAACCGGACGCTACGAGCTTTTCATCGGCTATCCCTTCGTTTTCGGCTCGATACCGCACGGCAGCTCGAGAACGCTTATTAAAGCGCCGCTTTTGCTCTTCCCCGTCAAAATTGATATACCCGACGACGAAACGGTGCTCTTAAGACTTGACGAGAGCCAAAAAATACAGATTAACCGCGCGCTCGTCTATTCCTACGCGCAGGCAAGGCGGCTGAATATCGAGTCGCTCGAGCTTGAGCTTGACAGCCTCGCGCGCTTCAAGAGCGTGAAGAGCGTTGTCGAATATCTTTGCGCCTCGCATATAAAAATCGACTGTACGAACTCAAAGAACGTATATAATTACGCGCGCTTTAAGGAACCTGAGCCTCGCTCCGACCTTTCGGTGCGCTATGCGGCAGTGCTTGCGCGCTTCCCTATTTCCAATTCGATTTACAACGATTACACGCTCCTTGAAAAGAAAAATCTCACGAACGACGCGATAAACGAGCTTTTGCGTACGGGCGACAAGCGGGCACAGAAAAAAATCGCTAAGGCAAAGGAGGCGGCGAAGCGCCGCCGTGCAAAGCGACCCGAGCTTCGCCACACCTACGCTGTCAAAATGCTCGATTTTGCCCAATCCGAGGTCGTACGCCGCGTTGACGAGATGGGCAACATGGTCATCTACGGTCCGCCCGGCACGGGTAAATCGCAAACAATTGTTAACATTATCACCGACGCTATGGCGAAAAACAAAAGCGTTCTCGTCGTATCGCAGAAGAAGGCGGCACTCGACGTCGTATACTCACGACTCGGTGCGCTCGGTGAAAAGGCTATGTACATAACCGATGAGTCAAAGGAAAAGCGCACCTTTTACGAGCGCTGCTTTGCCGCACATCAGCGCGACGAGGTAGAAAGCCTCGTTGACCTTGAGGCGCTAACCTCCGAGTATAACGACCTACAAGTCCGCATTGACGTTGAGGAAAAGAAGCTCGAGGATATTCACTCGACCCTCTCCGAGGTGCGCCCCTTCGGACTCTCGCTTGCCGAGATGTACTCCTCGTCATATATGCTCGCAAAGAACTCGTCCGAGTACGCGACCTATCTTAAGCTCATAGCCGAGCGCGACATAATGGCACTCGACTACAAGGCACTCTCCGAGGCTCTCTTCTCGATTAAGGCAAAAAACCTTGCCGAGATGTATTATAGCTTTGCCCAGGGCAAGGAGAAAAACCCCATAATCGACAATATGCTCCCCGACCTTGACATCCGCACCCTCTCTGAGGTAAAGGGTATGCTCGAGGACGTGCAGAAGTCGAAAAAGGGATATTTCAATATTGCAAAATACCCCTATTACCGTCAGGTGCTCGCCTATTATCCCGTGCTCGGCGACGAGAAAAAGCTTAGCGAGGTGATAAGGCTGGCGACGAGGCTCGAGAGCCCGCGCGTCAAGAAAAAGGCTGTGCGCGCGCGCTTTCTTGAGGCGCTCTCCGCTATTGAGCAATACGTTGCCGAATACGACTGCTTAAACCGCGTGATGACGCGTGACGGCTATCTTGCCGTAATTGACAACATTCTCCGCGGCAACACCGCTTACATAAAGCTCGTTTACGAAGCGCTCGACAACTATATTGCTCTGCGCGACGTATCAAGGCTTCTCGACTCGCTCGACAGGAATATGCTCATGATACTCAACTTTGCCTACACGACGGCGCGCACCTATCAGGGCTATCTCGATATAATCAACTCGCTGCTCGTTTTGCGCATATATCACGAGGTTATAAGGTACGAGGAGGAATGTGCCGCCGACCTTTCGAAAATTGTTGATTTTGTCAACATTACCTCGAAAATATACAAGCTCAAGGAGGCGCAGCTCTCGGTGGCGTATAAGCTTGTCTCAGGCAAAAACAGCATAGATTACCGCACTCTTTACGACAAGGCGCCGAACGCAAAGGACTATCTCTATCAGATTTCCAAGGAGCAAAAGCTCTGGCCGATAAGAAAGACTATGGGGGTCTACAGCAAGTTTATTCTTTCGCTCTTCCCCTGCTGGCTTCTCTCGCCCGAGAACGTATCAAACCTTCTTCCGCTAACAAAAAATCTTTTTGATATCGTCATCTTCGACGAGGCGTCGCAGGTCTTTATCGAGAGCACGATTCCCACGATTTACCGCGGAAAGAACATAGTCGTTGCGGGTGACGGAAAACAGCTGCGCCCCTCGGCAACCTTCATGAAGCGCTACCTCGGTCAAGACCCCGAGTCGCTTGAGGACTACTCGGTTCAGGCGGCGCTTGAGGTTGAGAGCCTGCTTGACCTTGCGGTCGCAAGATACGAGAGCGCTAACCTCACCTACCACTACCGCAGCCGCAGCCGTGAGCTTATAGATTTTTCGAACAGCGCCTTTTATTCCTCGGGGCTTCGCATTGCTCCGAATATCACAGGCGGCAGGCTTGACTCTCCCATCGAGCGCCACAAGGTGGCGGGCAGGTGGATTGACAGGACCAATCCGAAGGAGGCTGAGAAAATTGCGGAGGTAGTCCGCGATATTCTGAAAAACCGTAAGAATAACGAGAGCATAGGTATTATCACCTTCAACAGCGACCAGCAGTCCTGCATTGCCGACGCAATAGACCGTCTTGCAAAGCACGACGCCGAGTTCCGCACGGCATTTACGAAGGAGCGCTACCGCCTTGACGGCGGAGAGGACACGAGCCTCTTTATCAAGAACCTTGAGAACGTTCAGGGTGACGAGCGCGATATTATCATCTTCTCGATAGGCTACGCGCCGAACGAGTCGGGCAAGCTCTACGTCAACTTCGGCTCGCTTTCGTCGGAGGGCGGCGAGAACCGTCTTAACGTCGCGATAACGAGAGCAAAGACGAAGATTATCGTCGTTACGAGCATTGAGCCCGAGGAGCTGAAGGTCGATACGACGAAGAACCTCGGTCCAAAGCTCTTAAAGGAGTACCTCACCTACGTGAGAGCCGTCGCCGAGGGCGACAGGGTACACGCCAAGGCTATCCTCGAGGCACTCGACCCGTCTGAAACCAAGACTGCCAGCATGCTCACGGGGCTCAAATCGGTCGAGGAGCAGATGAAGGATAAACTCGAAAAGCTCGGCTACAAGGTCGAGATAGGTCTCGGCAACAGGCAGAGCCGAATTTCGCTTGCCGTCTACGACGAGAAGAACGACAGGTATCTTGTCGGTGTTGAGCTTGACAGCGACGCCTACGCCTCGTCGACCTCGTCGCTTGAGCGTGACGTTTACAAGCCTCGCTTCCTTGAGGCGCGCGGCTGGACGCTGCTGCGCGTATGGTGCCGCGATTGGTGGCTCTCTCCCTCAAGGGTTATCAAAAACATCGTCACTCTTGCCGAAAAGGCGAGAGCGAAAAAATAGTTTACCGAGTGGCGGAGCTTTTGCTCTCGCCACTCCTTTTTTGGGCGCCGAACAGGTCGTTTCACAGCCTCCATCCGTGAGGGAGGCTTTTATTTATTTGGTACAACCGCTATAAAACAGGTTAAAAAAACGTATAACGTATCAAAAAAATCAAGGAATTTATTTCTCATTCGTGTATAATAGAATTGTAGCGCTACGCGCAAAACCACTATGAGAGGATTTTTATATGCTTATTGACTTTCATTCTCACGCCTATCGCGTGAAGATACCCTTCGCAGCACATTTCTGCACTCTTCCCGAGCTCCTTAAAGAGCAGGACAGACTCGGCATTGACATGAGCGTTATCATGCCCGTTGTAAGCCCCGAGATTTACATACCGCAGAACACCGAGGACATAATCGACATGGCGCGCGAGTACCCTGACAGAATTATTCCCTTCTGTAACGTTGACCCCCGTTCGCTTACGAACTCGCCATTTGCACCTCTTGAGGACCTTATGGAGTTCTATAAGGAAAAGGGCTGTAAGGGTGTCGGCGAGGTTATGCCTAATATGAGAACCGACGACCCCAAGGTTCAGAACCTCTTCCGCGCGGCTGAAAAGGTCGGCTTCTCGGTAACAACGGACGGATGTGACCAGCTCGACGGCGGCTTCGGTCTTTACGACGATCCGGGACTTCCCCAATTCGAGCTTTCGCTCCGCCGCTTCCCTAAGCTTACCTTCTTCGGTCACGGTCCTATCTTCTGGGGCGAGATTGCAAGGCTCGAGACTCCCGGCGAGAAGAGCTGCCCCTTCTACTTCGACGGCTCGGGCAGACAGCTCGGACTCCCCAACAGACGTCAGCCCATCAAGGAGGAGGGCGTTGTTGCGAAGCTCCTTCGCCGATACCCGAACCTACACTGCGACCTCTCTGACGGCACGGCTTACAACGCGCTCACGCGTGACGAGGACTACACCGAGGCGTTCGTCAAGGAGTTTGAGGATAGAATGTACTTCGGTACCGACTGCTGTCACCCCGGCATGCCCGTTCCGCTTATCGACAAGCTCAAGGAGTGGCGCGACAGAGGCGTTATCTCAAAGGCTGCATACAACAAAATCACTCACGAGAACGCTATGCGTCAGCTCGGAATGTAATAAAATTTCGCACAAATTTCCAAAAATGGAAATTTGTGCGAGTTTTTTTCTGCTTATTCTTGAATTATTCAAATTTATATGCTACAATAATATGGTATTGTGATTTACAATAAAAAAGAATCTTTGAAAGGTAATGTGAAATGTTCAATTTTTTACTTGAATCCACCGGTGGCAGTACGGGCGGCGATATGTGGGGCGGTCTCGGCTCTATCCTTATGATAGTTGCCCTCATCGCGTTCTTCTATTTCTTTATGATTCGTCCTCAGAAGAAGCAGGAGAAAAAGGACGCGGCAATGCGCGACGCACTTGCTGTCGGCGACGAGGTTACCACCATCGGCGGTATTATCGGCAAGGTCGTTTCCATTAAGGACGAGACCTTCGTGCTTGAAACCACCAAGGACAAGACCAAAATCCGCTTCCTCAAGGGCGCTGTAAGAAGCGTTGACGTCAAGGCAGCAGACATCGCTGCGGCTATCCTTGAGACCAAGGCAGTAGAGGCAGCATCGGCTGACGAGCCTGTCGAGGAAAAAACCGAAAACTGATTCATAAAAGACGAGTCCTCCGAATATGGTTTATTAGACTATTTTCGGAGGACTTTTCATGAATAAAGGAAGAAAAGCGGCATTTACTAAAACTAACGGGGGATTTTTCCTCGTGAGCCTTGCTCTGTCGGTTGTGTTGCTGCTCGCCGTGAGTCTTGCCTCCGCGGCGATAGCCTACTCGTCAGACGACCCGACGGGCAAAATAGGCATATACTCGCTTGTCTCGCTCATAATCTCTGCCGCCGCATGCGGGTTTGGAGTATCGAGATTTAAGGGCGAGGGCGGCATAGCTATGGCGGCACTCGTCGCTCTGTCAATATCTCTTCTCATGATGACACTCGGCGCAATTCTCGGCGGCGGCAGGCTCGGCGGCTCCGCCGTTATGAACTACCTATGCTATTTCGGCGTTGCGGTTATCTTTTCCGTCCTTGGCAAGAAAAGAGAAAAACGGCACAGGAGAAGATAACCGCCAAGCGGCTGCTGCGGCAGCCGCTTTTTCGCTTTTCTGTTGCGGAAGTTCTTGACTCGGGTAGCATTGTATGGTAAAATAAAGACAGCATAATTTGTTTTCATAAAAAAGGAGAAATATATGAAAAAGAACTATGAAACGCTTGGCGTAATGATTGACTTTTCGAGAAACGGCGTTATGACTCTTCCCTCTCTCAAAAGCTTCCTTACGACCATCAGAAAAATGGGATATAACACTCTGTTCCTTTACATGGAGGATACCTACGAGATTCCCGAGGAGCCTTACTTCGGATATATGCGCTCGCGCTACACGGTAGAGGAGCTGCGTGAAATCGACGACTTTTGCGCTTCCATCGGCATTGAGGCAATCCCCTGCATTCAGACGCTTGCGCACATAAAGACCTATATCAAATGGGACAAGGTGCCGGTTGACTACGACGACATTATGCTCGTCGGTGAGGAGCGCACCTACGAGCTTATTGCGAATATGTTTAAGACTCTCTCATCCTGCTTCCGCTCAAGACGGATACATATAGGAATGGATGAGGCGTATCTGCTCGGCCGCGGCGAATACTATCATAAGCACGGTCACGTAGAGTCCGAGAAAATCATAAAGGAGCACCTTGATAAGATCTGCAAGCTCGCCGAGCCGTATGACTACAAGCTCCTTCTATGGTCGGACATGTTCTTCCGCTCCTGGAACGGCGGCAGATATTTCACAAACGAGCTGAGGAAAGTACCCGACGAGGCGATTGCCGCACTGCCGAAGAGCGTTATTCCCGTTTATTGGGATTATTACAGGTCGCGCGCAGAGGACTACGACGCTATGCTCAAGATGCATGCTCAATTCTCCCCCGATACCTGGTTTGCGGGCGGTGCTTGGTGCTGGGAAGGCTTTGCACCCCTCAATCAGTTCTCGATAAACTCGATGAGCGAGGCTATGAAGGCTTGTCGCATAAATAAAACCAAAAACATATTTATGACGATGTGGGGAGATGACGGAATGGAATGCTCCCACTTCTCGCAGCTGCCGGCTCTCCATTATATTGCGGAATGTGCAAGGGGCAACTTTGACGAGGAGAAAATCAAGGCTAAATTTAAGAGAATCGTCGGTGTTGATTACGACGACTTTATGAAGTGCGACCTGCCGAACCTGCTTACAGACGAGCCAAGAAAATACGAAGCTCCATCAAAATATATGCTCTACTCCGACCCCTTCGTCGGTTTCCTTGATTATACCGTCAAAGAGGGCGCAGGCGCGCTTTACGGAAAATACCGCGACGAGCTTTACGCCGTAGCGAAGAAGACGAGAAAATACGGCTACGTATTTAACACTCTCGCAGCACTCTCGGACGTGCTCGAGATAAAGTACGAGCTTGGTACAAGGACGCGTAAGGCATATAAGGCGGGGGACAAGGCGGAGCTTATGCGCCTTGCGAAGGCGGATTACACTGAGCTTTCAAAGAGGGTTCGTAATTTCTACAAGCTCTTCGAGCGTCAGTGGTACATCGACAACAAGCCCTCGGGCATGGAGATACACGACGGACGTCTTGGCGCGCTTATCGCAAGACTCGACGCGTGCAGAAGGCGTCTTGCTGCATATGCCGAGGGCAGACTCGATAAAATCGACGAGCTTGAGGTGGACGTTCTTCCCGTCGGAACCAAAGAGGCGGGCGAGCCTATTTCCTACCCCTGCTACGGCAGAATAGTTTCCCCCAACGTGCTCACTCACTCAATGTAACACAAAGGGCTCCCTTGCTTAGAGGGAGCCCTTTAATCATTTCTTCTAATCCACAACACTGATGTCCGCGCCGACGGCGCGGAGCTTTTCTTCTATGCTTTCGTAGCCGCGTAGCACCGTGTCTGCCGCGTATATCACGCTCTCACCGTCTGCGGCGAGGGCAGAAAGCACGCACGCCATACCGCCGCGCAGGTCAGGCGAGGTCACGGTGGCAGGTATGATTTTCGACGGATAGATTTCAGCACCCGAGTGGAATTTGTGCGAGCGTATCCCGAAGCTTTCGAGCGCGTCAAGATAGCCAAAGCGGCTCTCCCACACGGTGTCGGTGATTTTACCGCCCGCGAGGGCTGCAAGCATAGGTGCTGCAATCGGCTGAAGGTCGGTGGGATATGCGGGATAAGGCGCTGCCGTAAGTGTGGTGTACCTCGGACTCTTAATCCTTCCAAGACTAACTCTGTCGCCACGACAAGCAGGATCAGCGCCGAGCGCTGCGAGAAAATCAAGATACGCCGAAAGCTCGCCATGAGGCGCACCCGTGACTGTAAGCTCGCCGCCCGTCATAACCGCCGCGGCAAGATAGCTACCTGCCTCTATCATATCACCGCGAATTTGCGCTACCCCCGACGAAAGGCGGCTACCCGTGACGCGAATTTCGTGCTCGGTGAGCGAAATTTTCGCCCCCGCGGACACGAGAAAATCTATTAGCGAGAGGACGTGCGGCTCTCTTGCATAGCCGCGTATCACGCTCTCGCCGACGGCACTTGCCGCCATAATAAGCGCGTTGACGGTAGCGCCGACAGACGGCACTCTGAAATTTATCTCGCCGCCGCGAAGCCCGTCTGTGCACATTCTCTCGCCCTCAACTCTCGCCCCGAGAGCCTTGGCAGCGTAAATATGTAAATCTATCGGTCTTTCGCAAAAGCCGCAGCCGCCGAATTTAAGTATATGCGCCTCGCCAAAGCGGGCAAGGCTCGCGCCGATAAGATACGTCGAGGCTCTGATTTTCGCGACCGCCTCGCAGGACGGAACGCAAAAGGCTGCCGAGTCGGTGTTTATCCTCACAGTGTCGCCCTGTCGCGTGACCGTAGCCCCAAGGTCGCGCAAGAGCTCAAGCGCCACCTCGGTGTCACCGATTTTCGGCACACCCGAAATCACCGACGTGCCAAAGACGCTAAGTGCGGCAAGGAGTATCGGCAACGCGGCGTTTTTCGAGCCGGAAACCGACACCTCGCCTCGCAGTGCTCTTCCACCTCGTATAACAAATTTTTTCATAAATGCTCCGAATATGATTTTTTACCATCATATTCCGAAGCGCTCCTGCTGTTACTCCGCTGTCAGATAGGAGACGGCAAGCGTCGTTACCATGCCGTAGCTGACTATGCCCTCCGTGCCGTTGGATTTTAAGAACAGGTCGTTGAAGAAATCTGAAATATCGGCAAGAATTGTACCGCCGTATTTTTTGCTCACGGCGGATGAAGCGCGCACGTCGGAGAGCGCCCTCTCGTCAAGAGTCGCCAAAATCTCTCGGTACGCCGCCTCGTCGGTGCGATAGAGTGCGTAGCCGACGTACTCGAGCATAGTGAGCGCCGCCGAGTAGCGAAGATAGTCGTCACCCGATCTGTAAAGGACGAGGAAAGCCATGAAATTCGCCTCGTTCTCGCGCATAATTCCGCGCTGGTGAGATAGCTCGTGCGCTGTCGTAAATACGACGTCGTAGGAGGGATAGGTAATATTTACGTTAGACTCTCCAGTATAGAAGGTATATATTCCCGTGAGACCGAGCATAGACATTAGGGGGCTTGCGACCATACCCTTCACACGGCTATCAAAGCTCTTTGGGAAGCCACGCTCCGCGGCAAAGCTTGAATATGCCGCGCACACTCGCTCGCTTATCCCGTCAAGCGTGACACCGGGGGTTGACACGCCGTCCTCGCCGTAGTCAATAAGGGGAGCTATTCGGTTGACCTCGTCGCGAAGCAGTTCCATAGCATTTGCAAGGCTTTGCGAGTCAATTTCCACCTCTTTTATATCGAGCTTCTCTGCGACGGGTGTCGTATGATACGCCGTGCCCATGCTGACGTTGTAAGCCGAAAGGAGAAGCAGCACAGCGCCGAGAAGGTTCAAAACGAGGCGCGCGCGCCCCATACCGCGCTTTGCCGCGCGCACGGCAAGGAAAATCACGAAGCCTAACACAAATGGCAAAAGGCAAATGACTATCTCAAAGACAGAAAACGGCAAAAGCCCCGACACCCACGAGAGCGCCACGCGATAGGCGTGACCAACAGTCGAGGTGAGAAAATCCGCCGCGGCTCTTGATAGGCGAGCGGTGACAACGAGCGCCGAGCTGACTAAAAAAAGTGATGACGATATTATAAAAAACAAAGATACTTTTCTGCGTCTTATCACCCGAAACACCGCCCTTTCTCCTACTATTATTTACAAAAACATCTCTCTTATGCCGAAAGGCGCTCAAATCGCCTCGCCATAGGACCGCTCACGATAAGTCCGAGAACGGTTGCAAAAATTACCGACAGTGCCGTGACGCCAAGGGTCGCGATAAACCCGACGCCGAAAAGAGACAGCACGGCGGTAACGCCGACGACCGCTAAACCGACGAGCATAAGAATAAGCGTTGTAAGTCCTACCGAGGCAGACTGCTTTATCGGCTGCGCCTCGTTTTCAAACTCGAATTTCGGCAGCGCCGTATTCATCATAATTCCGAAAAATGCCGACACAACGTTTGCCGCTATGGGTGTAATGAAGAAGAACGGCCACCATATAGGACTCGCACCCACCGCGATAATAAGAAGCGGCGCGGCGACGAGAACAGGCAGGCATGAAACGAGGATATGCGGCACGGTTTTAGCAAAGAGAACGTCCCTTGCCCGCACGGGCATGCTCTTTAATATCCAAAGGCACTTACCCTCAAGCGAGAGTGCCGCCGACGACACCGTAACCGTTGAGGACAGCATTACGAGCGCGGCTATCATAATCGGCGAAAGTGCCGCCGAGGCGCTGCCCCAAGGAATGTCAGAGACAAGCTCCTCTGCCACGGCAATTATCGCGCCTCGGTTGACGAGGGCTAAAACCGCAAGAGCTACGGTAAAGACTGCACCGAGAGCTCCGTTCAGCATATATGTTGCCGAGGAGAAAAAGCGACGAAGCTCTTTTTTTGAAAGTGCGACGAGGGCAGAGCTTCTCTTCATCGCCCTCACGCGATATTCCGAGCGCTTTGCCGACGTGCGGTCGGCAATAATACCCGAGTAGCCCGCCGAGATAAGTCTGTAGGCAATATATGCCGAGCCTATGCACAGCACGGCAAAGACTGGCGTCGCAACGGGGTGAAGCAGTGCCGAAAGTCCCACAGCACGAATCGGCGCAAGCGCCGACTCGAGCGCGGGTAAAATATTATCCATATTCTCAAGCTCCGACTCGGGCAGTGTCATAAGCGCCGAGTAGCCCCAGAAATAAAGCCCGAGGAAGACGAGCGAGATAAAAACGGTGATGAAGCTGTTCTTCTTGAATTTTTTTGACAGCAGTGCCACAAGATAGCCGACCGCCGCCGAGAGCGAGGTTGCAAGAAGCGGCAAAAGAAGAAATACTAAAGCCGCGCCAATGATACCGAGCACCGAGCCGCCCGCGAGAGCGTAAACTATAATCGCAGGAAGCAGCACCACCGCCGCCTCAATATAATTGAGGATAAGCACGGTGAGCGTGCGGCTTATGACTATATGCCTCGGGGATATCGGCATTGAGGCGAGCAGCTCGTTATCACGGCAGTCGAAAAGCTCGGACTTCGTTTCAAATATACTCAAAACAAAGACGAGTGAGAAGGAAAGAATCATAAAGATGGCAAAGTAAAGCCAATCAAGCCCTGCCAAAATCATAGAGGGCGCAAACAGCACCGCCATACCGCCGAACATAAAGACGAAAACGCCGCCAAGGTAAAGATACAGCACCGCAAGAAGCACCATTCTGCCAACGCCGCCGCGACTGCCGTCGCGCCGCTTTCCGCGCAGCGCACCGAGGATTGATAAAAGGCGTATCCCGAGCAGCTTTTTAATCATCGCGCTCACCGCCCTCAAGCTCAAGGAATACCTCCTCGAGCGAATCGTTGCCGAGAACCTCGTCCATAGCACCGTGAATAACGAGCTTACCGCCCCTGATGATAGCGACCTTGTCGCAGATTTTTTCGGCAACATCAAGCACGTGAGTCGAGAAGAATATCGAGCCGCCCGCGTTGCAGTGCTCTCTCATCATCTCCTTTAATATAAACGAGGCCTTAGGGTCAAGTCCTACGAAGGGCTCATCCATAATTATAAGACGCGGCGAGTGAAGCCAAGCTGCGATAATCGCGAGCTTCTGCTTCATACCGTGCGAGTAGTTACCTATCGTTTCGCCAAGATCCTTTGTCAGTGAAAACTTATCCGCGAGGTCCGAAATGCGCGCGGCTCTCTCTTCTGCGCCGACACCGTACACGTCTGCGACGAAATTCAGATATTTGATACCCGTGAGAAAATCGTAAAGGTCGGGGTTGTCGGGTATGTAGGCTGTGATTTTCTTTGCTTCGATGGGATTCTCTCTGACAGAGATACCGTCTATCTCTATTTTACCCTCGTCGGGCGTAAGAATACCCATACAGGCTTTAAGCGTTGTGGTTTTACCTGCGCCGTTATGACCGATAAAGGCGCATATCTCGCCGCTATCTATCTCGAGGGTCAGGTTATCAACGGCGCGCTTGTCGCCGAAGCACTTGGTTAATGAGGTAATTTTTAACATACTCCGCCTCCTGAAAAATGATATATTTTAGTATAGCACACACGCGCGCGCTTGTCAACAAAAAATGCCCCATCGGTAAAATATTTTTCACGTCAGGGGCACATTAGGCTTTTTTATTTTCTGAATGTTTCGTGCTTTTTTGCACTTTTTCGGTTTGTCTTGTAAATAATTATTGTCATTTACCTACATTTTCGCCCTCAAGAACCGCAACGTTGCGCTCGACAACCGCCCTGCCCCGCCAAGCAAACGCGCGTCGGGAAAAGGACTCCTTATCCATTCCCGAGAGAAGCTCACGGGTGAGTGCTCCTATCCTCTCGCGATAGAAAAATCCGATAGGCGTTTTCACGGGAGCGCCATTGTGAGGACAGGCACTCTGACACTCGTCACAGCCCCACGCCGTTCCAACCTCACGCATAAGCGCAGCCTCGCTCTCTGTGAGGTAGCCTTTTTTCTGCGTTATGGCAGAGAGGCACTCACAGCTCTCGCCGCCAAGCACGCCGGTCGGACAGGCGGTGCGACAGGCGCCGCAGCCCTCGCAGTGCAAAATTTCGCTCGGCGATATAGCGCCGAGCGCCTCGGGCGGCACGTCGCATATAACGTCACCGACAAACACGTAGCTACCGTATTTCTCGTTGATAATAAGTCCGTTATCCCCGAGAATGCCAAGCCCGCCGATAAGTGCGGCGTAGCGCTCGTCTATCGGGCTGTGGTCGCCGTAGCCGCGAAGCGAGCAGTGGGGAAAATGCTCCGTCAGCACCCGAGAGAGCCCCTCGTTTACCTCGCGTATTGCGCCGTGGTAATCAAGCGAGGCGGCATAGCGCGATATATTCTCGCACTCTCCTGTGTAATAGGGTAAAAGGTAAAGTATAACGCTTCTTGGCGTAAAGCGCTCGCGAGCCATAATTCCCTCGCCCGTCACGCGCATATCTCCGTAGTCAAGCACGGCGAAATATTCAATTTTACAAGAGTCAAAAAAATCCTTCAAAAAATCAAGCATAGCCTTATCTCCTAAAAAGATTATACACCGCGCGCGCCTAAATTGCAAGATATTTCTTGACTTTGTCCTCACCATGTTGTATAATTACAGTGGCTAAATATTTTGAAAGGCAGGCTCACTTTATGTTCGACCTTAACAACGGCGGTCTTTTGCGTTACCTCTTTCCCGAGGCGTACACCGACGGACTGCTGGTTTTATCAGGAAATGCTCTTATCACGTGGATAGCGTTTATCGCAATAACCGTAATTTCATCTTATCTTCTCGGCAGTATCAATTCTGCGATTATCGTCTCGCGAGTCTTTCACGGCGACGATATAAGACGTCACGGCAGCGGTAATGCGGGAATGACTAATATGCTCCGCACATACGGAGGGGGCGCGGCAGGACTGACGCTCCTTGGCGACATACTCAAGACGGCTATCGCAATATGCATAGCGGGCGTGCTCTTCGGCTTCTCATATAGCGCTCTTATCAGCGTTCAGGGCTTCGGCTATCTTGCAGGGCTTATGGCGGTTGTCGGCCATGTATTCCCGATTTACTACGGCTTCCGCGGCGGCAAGGGCGTGCTTGCAACGGCGGTCACGGCTCTGATTCTCTCGCCCATAGTATTCCTCATTCTTTTCCTTCTCTTCGTCGCGATAGTCTGGATGTCAAGGTACGTGTCGCTCGGCTCGGTTTGTGTCGCAATACTCTACCCCGTGCTTATTAACGGTTATATAAGAGTCACAATGGAGGCCTCACCCGACGTTATGACCGCCGCATGCACGATTATGCTTGCAATACTCATCGTTATCTGCCACAGGGGCAACCTCCAGCGTATCTCGGACAGAACCGAGAACAAGCTCTCCTTTGGAAAGAAAAAGACTGATGACTGATAAATTAGACTCCTTCCTCTCACTAATAATTACCTCTTACGGGCGAGAGATTATAAAAAAACTCGTTTTCTCCCGCCCCAAAACGAGCGAGACCTCGCGAGTGTCCTGCCGCGTTTGCGCTCACAGAGGAAGAAAATTTCTTGCCGCCGAGTATTCCCTACCCGGCAACACCGTGTCGCAAAGGAACGTCACGGGTGACTCGCTTTCAGAGTTTATCCGCGAGCTTCTTTCGGAATACAGGCAGGCAAATCTCATCACCACCCTTGGCGAGGCAGAGTATAAGACATCGAACAAGGGTGCGTGTACGCTTCTCGGCGCTGACAAGCTCTCGCATAGGCTCGCTGGTGCGCCGAGCGACGTCTGCCGCGCGATAGAGGCGCTCGACAGAAAAAAGAATTACATTCTTGACGGGAGCGAGCCGTTTCTTAAAAGCCTCGGCGTCAGCTCGCAGGACGGCAGAGTGCACGACAAGCGTCAGGGAAAATTCCGTCAGATAAACCGCTTCCTTGAAGGAATAGAGGAAATATACAAAGCCCTGCCCGACTCGGGCGAGCTCACCGTTTACGACCTCTGCTCGGGCAAGAGTTATCTCGGCTTTGCCGTCTATCACTATCTCACGGCGGTAAAGGGTCGCGAGGTTTATATGCTGAGCGTTGACCTAAAGCGCGAAGTCGTCCTCTATTGCGAGTCGCTCGCGCGCGAGCTTGGCTTTTCGGGTATGCATTTTATGGTAGAGGATATAAAAAACCTGCCGACCGACCGCCATCCTCATATGGTTGTGTCGCTCCACGCCTGCGACGTCGCGACCGACGTCGTGCTTGCGAGTGCGGTAAGACTCGGTGCAGACGTTATTCTCTCCACCCCTTGCTGCCACAGCTACTTAAAGGATAAAATCAACTCGGCAGAGCTTAAGTTCGTCACCGACTGTCCGCACCTTAAAAACAAGCTTTCTGAGGCGCTGACCGACGCTCTGCGCGTGGCAAGGCTCAGGGCTCACGGCTACTCGGTCACGGTGGCAGAGCTTACCGACCCCGAGAACACACCTAAAAACACTCTTATCCGCGCCGTTAAAAAGAATATGTCCGAGGCGGAGCGCTCTCGAGCGCTTGGCGAGTACCAAAGGGCTCTTGACTTTTTGCTCGGCGACGGGGCGCAAAATTATCTTGAGGACGTGCTTACGTGAAAATGACGATTTATACAGCCTCGCCTCGCGAAACCGAGGCGGTTGGGGCAAGGCTTGCGGCGGCCCTTGAAAAGCTCGGGAAGAGTCGTGCCGTTATCGCCATGCGCGGCGAGATGGGCGTTGGCAAGACCGCGTTCGTGCGCGGCTTCGCCTCGCACCTCGGTGTCGCATGCGTTAAAAGCCCCACCTACACCGTGGTCAACGAGTACCGCGGCAAAAGAAAAATATTCCATTACGATATGTACCGCGTAATGAGCGAGGACGACCTCATCTCAACGGGCTTTGACGACTACCTCGCCGCTGACGGCTATCTTATCGCAGAGTGGTCGGAGAACGTCGCGGAATATCTCCCCTGTGACTCTATACTTGTGACGATATCCCGCACCGACTCCGACTCGGGCAGGAAAATTGAGATTGATAATTTCGGGGGGCTTTCGATATGAAGGTGCTTGCATTTGACGGAACGGCAAAGGCGGCGAGCGTCGCTCTAATTGACGGCGAGCGCACCCTTGCAGCCTATACGATTGATAACGGCCTTACGCAAAGCGAGCTGCTATTGCCTATGGCAGAGAGCATTCTTCGCGCGACGGGGCTTTCATTTTCCGACGTCGGGCTTTTCGCGGTCACAGAGGGTCCCGGCTCGTTTACGGGTGTCAGAATAGGCACCTCGCTTGTCTCGGGGATAGCCTTTGGCAGAAATATTCCCTGCGTTGGCGTGTCAACGCTCGAGGCGCTTGCGGAAAATCTCGCAGGTCTTCGCGGCATTATAGTTCCCGTTATGGACGCAAGACGCTCTCAGGTATATACCGCTACCTTTACCTCTGACGGCGAGCGCCTCACAAGGCTCACGCCCGACCGCGCAATATCGCTCTCAGCTCTTGCAGAGGAGCTTTCCGCCGCCGAGTCACCGATATATCTTTCGGGCGACGGCTATCGCGTGGCAAGCGAGGCGCTGCTAGCGGCGGGTGTCGCGCTATCCCCTACCCCCGAGCTTCTTATCACCGCCTCGGCAGTATCGGTCGCACGGGTTGCTATAAGGAAATTCGAGCGCGGCGAGTACGTCTCCGACCGCGAGCTTGTCCCCACCTATCTCCGTCTTCCGCAGGCGGAGCGCGAAAGACTTGAAAGACTATCTAATGAAAACAAGGAGAAAAAACAATGAAAAAACGCATATACATAGGCGCTGACAGCGCAGGCTACTCGCTAAAGGGCGAGCTTATACGCCATCTCACCGACGGTGGCTGGGAGGTTACCGATATGGGCTGCCATTCCGAGGCTTCCTGCCACTATCCCGAGTTTGCAGTCAAGGTGTGCGAGTCCGTCCTTGCCGACTCTGACTCCTACGGTATTCTCGTGTGCGGCACGGGCATTGGAATGTCTATGTGCGCCAATAAGCACCGCGGTATCAGAGCAGCGCTCTGCTCGGACACCTATTCCGCGAAGATGACCCGTGCTCACAACGACGCAAACGTGCTCTGCCTTGGCGCAAGAGTAATAGGCTCCTGCCTTGCTACCGAGATTTTAGACGCCTTTCTCTCGGCAGAGTTCGAGGGTGGAAGACACGCGGTGCGTGTCGCAATGATGAGCGATATTGAAAATAAGTAAGAGCTAAAGCGCGGAGAAAACCTCTATTCCGTTGCCCTCGGCAAGCGGAGTGCAGTGCTCCTTTAAGTAGGCGAGAAAGTCAGCGGCGAGCAGGCCCCCAAACTCGCTGATACACGGAAATTCGGCACGCTCTCCACCCCTGCCGTACTCCTCTATCGCGAGAAAATATCTGCCGCTCGGTGCAAGATAAACGTCGCACCGCGGTATGCCCTCGCCCGCAGCTTGCTTTACCGCCCTTGCGGCTCCTGCGAGCTCGGATATTCCCTCAAAGACGTAAAAGCTCTGCCGCTTTGACAGTAAAGACACCTTATCGGAGCGCGAAACAAGCCTCGCCGAGCTCTCGGGTAATAGCCCGAGCTTTGTGACGAAAATCTCACAGCCGCCATCCTTTATGGGATAAAACTGTATGAGCACCTTGTCGCCCGCAGGGTCGAATCCCACCTCCTCTCGCGCTGCCTCAAGCACGCGCCAGAAGGCACGGCGCGACAGAGGATTTTCTAAGTCGCCGCACTCGGTATCAAGCTTATATTTTTTAACCTCCGAATCCTTCATAACGATTTTCAGCTTTGACTGTCCTATAAGTAAAAATTCCAAAATTACACCGCCGTTTTTTTATTATATTATATTCTGACGCAAAAAAAGTGCTAAAAGCACGTCGGTGAGTTCGAAACCTTCCTCACCGTGCCAAGTGGCGAAAAAAACAAAACTACAGGAGAAAAAATGAAAAGAAGCAAAAACACGCTTTATTTAACACGGGGTGCCGTTATCGCGGCGCTTTACGTCGCCCTCACCTACCTATCCGCTCTTTTAGGGCTATCAAGCGGCGCCATTCAGCTGCGCCTCTCCGAGGCGCTCACGGTGCTGCCTCTGTTTTTCCCCGAGGCAATTCCCGGACTCTTTATCGGCTGCATTATCGCAAACCTTCTGACGGGCGCTGTCGTGTGGGACGTAATTTTCGGCAGCCTTGCGACCTTAGTTGGCGCGGTCGGCGCTCATCTATTGCGGCGGCTGCCACCGCGCCTTATATGGATTGCCACCGTCCCCACTATACTCGCTAATGCTATAATCGTCCCCCTCGTTCTCATATTCGCCTGCAGCGTCCCTGATTCATACGTATTTCTTTTTTTGACCGTCGGCACGGGCGAGCTTCTGTCTGCGGGTGTCCTCGGAACGCTGCTATATCATATGCTGCACCGCACCCGTGTTATGAAATAAAAGGAATCCCGACAAACAGCGTGATGTCCTTAACGAAGAACTAACATTTTGACAAAAGTGCAAGCATTGCATTTGACTAGTCAAACGCAAATTGGCTAAGCCCAAACCCATATGCGTGAATCCCCAAGATCATTCTTCGCTTCGGGGAACCCCTACACAAGCAGAAAGAGCAAGAGTAAAAGGATAGTCTTCCTTCTATTCTTGCTCTGTTCGTTTTTTGTGAATGAATTGATGCTGACGCATCATGAATTGGCTTCGCCGTGATTTCTTGCTTCATTCCATGAATTGAATTGCAACCAATGTGCCGTAAGGCACAATTCATGCCGTAGGCAATTCGCGAAAGCAACGCTTTCAATTCATGCAGCTGCGAGGTTGCAATTCATTGCGTGATACTCCGTTAAGAGTATCACCCTACCCGTCGGGATTCCTTTTATTTCTCTTTGCCCTTATACCGAATCACGGTTCTAAAGGGCACGAGTATTCTTTTCGGTGCCAAAATCAGCACCTTGAAAAAGCGCCAGACAGCCACGAAAGGAATTGCCCAGCGATGTCTGTAAGCGAAGGGATAATACGTACGGTAATAAAGAACGGGGGGAAACAGCCTACGCATAACGTATTTGAATTTTGCGGCGAGGGTGCTGTTGCCCTTCTTCTCAAGGCTGCGTATCCCGTTTTTGACGTAGGTTGTAGTCCTGCCGTAAGCACCGGACGTGCAGCAGTAAAAAAGAAGATCATACTCCTCGTCCGTAAGCAAGCCCTCCTCGCCAAGACAAAGCCGCGCGGATATGGCAGGGTTCATAAGCTTCATTGAAAGAGTGCGCGAGTGCCTCTCGTACTCTGCAATTCCTATCCGCTCGCAAACCTCGTTGACGTAGCCCCAATCAAGGCTTTCTCCGTATGCACGCATAAATACGAAAGTATCGGCAAACAGTCTGATTCCCGTACCCGCGTGAATATAGTGCTTATACTCGTGCGTTTTCATATATATGTAGAAATCCTCGTTTGTCATACGGCGACCGTACGAGCTGACGCCGTCACTCACGGCTCTGTCCATAGCTCCGTCAAAGAAGTGTATAAGCTCCTCGCCGAGTGCAAGCGGTCTGAAAAGCGACACGTGCATTTCATAATTGTAAAGCGGCTCCTTGACGTACACGTCATGGTTTTCGCTTTTCCCGTAGGATTTTACGTTGTATCCGCGAGCCTTGAAAATATCGCGCACACTTGCTCTGTACACCTCGTCAAAGAGAATATCGTTATCCGACATCTCGCGAAGTCCAATTCTCGGATAAAGCTCCTTTATAACCGCGCCCTTAAGTGGTAAATAGCGAATCCCCTCGCGCTCAAGCTCGGAGAGAATCTCTGCACGCTCGGCGTCGAGAAGCATTATTTTTCTTGCAGCTCGGTGTGCACTCGTACGCATATCATCGGAGGCTAACCCGATTTTATCAAGAGCCGCCGTAACGAGAGCTCCCATATTATGCCTTGAGGCGGCGGAATATATGCTTTCTACGTCAACGCCCGAGACAACCTCGGGGTCAGGTGACTCACCCGCGAGCGCGCACGCCGACAGATACATCACGCGCTCGTATATTTTTTTACGTATCTGTTCGCTCATAATAGCTCCGTTACTTTTTTCTTATTTTCCTTTTGACGTACCCGACACATCTTGAAAAGAAGAACTTAATCTTCAAAATAAGGACGCGCAAATAGAAGAGGTCGCACCAAAGATGTGTGTAGAGCCTGTAGCCGAAATCCTCAGTGGATACAGTCTTGCCGTCTCTTATTACGCCGACGAGCACGCCGATAACGTGCTCGTCGGTTATTCCGTATTCGCGCTTTGTGCAATGGTCGCCGCACATTACGTAGCCGCCCTCTAACACCTTGAGTACTCTATGTAAAACGTACGACCCATCAGGTCGCTTGTAAAGCGGCACATCGTACCTTTTGAGCCTTCCCTCGGGGCGCTTGATTATCATAACGTCCCTACCCTCACGCAAAAGGGGCATCATGCTTTTGCCCTTATTGGTGTAGATAATTACACCGCGAGCCGAAAGCTCCTCCTCAAAGCTCGTTTTGTCAGTCATTAAGCGCACCTATCTCGCGAAGTGTTGCAAGCACGCGGTCTACGTCACGCTCGAGAACAGCGCGCTCAACCTCGTATTTTTCGAGCATTGAAGATACTATCGTCTCCCTGTCAATCTCACTTTTAAGCAAATCAATAATCGCTGCTGCGGTGGTGTTGCTTCTCACCATTCCGCTAAATCCGCCGCCCGCAGATATCATCAGCTGCTCCGCGCCGGAGTTATGCGTTATAAAGTCATTTTTAAGCTTCATTTTACCGAATCCTCTCATACCGTTGTAAGCGACCTCCGCTGCCTCGGGGTCCATATTGCAGCCGAGCCTGTAAAGCGGCACGCTCATAAGCAGCCTGTCGACAAGCTGAAGAATTTTTTGCATAGCAAGAACACCAGACGGGCGATAGGTTTGTCCGAGTATAGCGGGAAAGCTCTCGCGCTTATCGGCAACGCTCACAGAATTTTTCTCCGCCCTCTCGAGAATACAAAGCGCTCGCAGAGGAAGCCTTATATTCGTGCTGAGTCTGTGCTTGCCGTTCCACGGTGTGCCGTAAACCCACACCGTGCCGTCGCTTATCCGAAGAAGCGGCTTGTCGTCGTTGACCATAACCGCGCGCTCGCCGAAATGCTCACGCCAAAGTCGCGTATGGGTGGATTTTCCCGTTCCGCTTTTCGCCGTGAAAAGGTAAACCTCTCCGTCTACCGCCACGGCAGAGCCGTGAAACAGCACCGTGTCGTGCTCGACGAGTGCTGAGGCTATCTTCCTGTAAAGAGCGAGCGTTTCAAGATAGTGAAAATTGGGCGTTCTCGGCAAAAGCCCCTCTGCGGCACGCTCGGCGTCGTCAAGGTCACGCTCGGCAATAATGTCTGCCTCGGTCACCTCAATGCATAAATCGGGGACGTCAAAGGCACAAAAATAATCCCGACAATACTCTGCCGTAGATTCATAAACAGCCTTAACGGATATATTCTTGTCAGCGAGCCGAAGTCCAAACTCCGCCATACACGCTCTCCCTTCAATATGCATTGACACATCTCACAAAAATATTATATAATATATTTGTCTTTTTGTCAATGTTTTTAGTAAAAGAATTTTAACATGGAAAAAATATATAAAAGCCCTTGACAAACCGAGATTTATGTTGTATAATCTTAAATGTTCTCGCGGGAGTGGCGGAATCGGCAGACGCGCACGTTTGAGGGGCGTGTGTTTCCAACGTACGGGTTCAAGTCCCGTCTCCCGCACCAAGTAAAAACAACTCGAGTTCATCTCGGGTTGTTTTTGCTTTATAAGAGAGCGGGACT
>JAZOSP010000094.1:0-1112 GCA_045657165.1 Eubacteriales bacterium | reverse complement strand
GGCAAGGACTTTTTCCGCGAATTTACGAAAACTCGCCCGAGCCTCATCATTCTTGATATCATGCTCCCCGATATGGACGGATACACCATCCTCACCAAAATCAGAGAAATGGATGAGAAGATCCCCGTCATTATCGTGAGCGCAAAATCCGACGAGATCAGTGCTGTCAAGGGACTGAACAAGGGGGCTGACGATTATATGACCAAGCCCTTCTCGGTGCTTGAGCTGATCGCCCGTGTCAAGACCAACATTCGCCGTGCCAATCTCTACGTGACGGCTCAGAAGGGCTTTGTCATTGACAATAACGTATATAAGATCTTTTACGAAGGTCACGACTTAGGGCTTACCTTGAAGGAATTCAAGCTTCTCAAAATGCTGATCGCACGCGCAGGCGTTACGATCGAGCGCGAGGAGCTATTCCGCGAGGTTTGGGGAGAAAGCTATATGGGCGAAACGAGAACGCTTGATATACATATCTCTCAGCTCCGCGACAAGATCACCGAATGTGGAGGGGGCGACGTGATCGTTACCGTGCGCGGTATCGGTTATCGCTTTGTGGGGCAATAATTTATGAAAAAGAAGATATTTTATAAGGTGTTTGCCGCAACACTTGCCTGCGTTCTTCTGATGTTTGTGTTCGGTATTATTGCGGTTAATATGAATACGAACAAGATCGTAAGCGAACGGTTGAAGGATGAAACCGAGCTTGCCGCAACGCTGATGAACGAGCAAAGCGACTTTGCTGTCTTTAATAAGTACTCGGATAACCCCGAGCTTCGTATTACGATTTTCGATATGGGCGGTAACGTTCTTTACGAGAGCGATACCAAAGCGCCTCTTGAAAATCACGCAGACCGTGAGGAAATCAAAAACGCGCTGGAAGGTAAGAGTGATACCGTGGAAAGATATTCGGAAACCTTCAAATGCGATATGACTTATTATGCAACCAAGACCGCCTTATCTGACGGCACGGAGGTGATCCTCAGACTTGCGGTAAGAAGCAGCCAAGTCACGCCTTACTTTACCGCTATCATTCCGCTTTTCATCCTCGTTCTTGCCGTATCACTCATTCTTTCCTTTGTTCTTTCGACCTTTATCTCCCGTAACGTTTC
>JAZOSP010000093.1:0-8739 GCA_045657165.1 Eubacteriales bacterium | reverse complement strand
CTCACGCTCGCGTTTACACGAAGCGTGACGCTGAAAGAGCACTCGAAAAAATCACGGATTTCAAGTCCGTTAAGGGCAAGCTGCGCGACGACGTTATAAATGAGCTTTGGGAGAAGGTGAATGCGATAGAATCACCAAGCGTCTTGAGCATAAAAATGGATTGAAAATCTGTCACAAATCAGGTACAAAGCGTGAAAAAACAGTATTTACAAGCAGCAAAATGCACAAAAAACAACATATAAAATGCACGAAAATAACAAAAATCCGAGGTAAAAACCTCGGATTTTCTATTGGAGCAGGTAACGGGAATCGAACCCGCACGGCCAGCTTGGGAAGCTGGAGTTCTACCACTAAACTATACCTGCGACCTGCTACTATTTTAACATATCACGGCAAGCGTGTCAAGAGAAAGCGCAATATTTTTCACATAAAACGTGCGACAGCCGAATACGACATGCTTTTTTGAAAATAGTATTTCGATATGTTAAAAATGTTAAAAAACTCAATATTAAAAATGTTAAAAAACTCAATATTACTATTGACAAACGGAAAAAAAAGTGATACAATAGTGGAGCGGTTGTTTGCTGGTGTGGCTCAGTTGGTAGAGCAGTTGATTCGTAATCAACAGGTCACCGGTTCGAGTCCGGTCACCAGCTCCACGCAAAAGGCACTTCCATGGAAGTGCCTTTTTTGATAACTCTTTTGGAGATATATATGGATTTATGTAATTTATCTGTCATAAAAACGCTTATGGCAGAGGCTGGAATATCCTTTCGCAAGGAATACGGACAGAACTTTCTTACAAACAGAATGATTCCCGAGGAAATAGCTGACAGCTGCGCCGATGAAGAGGACAGCCTAATTCTCGAGATAGGTCCGGGGATCGGCTGTCTTACGAAGGAGCTTGCCGCAAGGTATAAACGAGTGGTTGCGGTCGAGATTGATAAGGGGCTTATTCCTGTGCTTGACAAAACCCTTGCCGAGTTTGATAATATCACAGTGATAAATGACGATATTATGAAAATCGATATAAATGCGCTTGTTAGCGAGTATTCCGAGGGCATGCCGGTGTCGGTATGTGCGAATCTTCCTTACTACATAACGACGCCTATACTTATGCGCCTGCTTGAATCGGGCGTGAAATTTGCGTCAATTACGGTAATGGTACAAAATGAGGTAGCGGCAAGGCTTGCAGCCACCCCCGGTAGCGCGGATTACGGTGCAATAACTGCTGTGCTTGGGTTTTATGGCACTGTACGCAGACTTTTCAAGGTGTCGGCGGGCTGCTTTGTTCCAGCACCAAAGGTCGACAGTGCCGTTGTGCGTATTGATTTATATGATGAGCCAAGGTACAAGCCCGATGACGAGCACCTTTTCAGAGGGCTTATAAAGGCGGCGTTTGAAATGCGCAGAAAAACGCTCCAGAATGCTATTTCTGCAAAATTTCCGCAGTATCCGAAGGAGAAAATCCTATTTGCCATACGCTCCATCGGTTATGACGAGCGCGTGAGGGGAGAGAAGCTCTCTACAGAGGATTTTGTTAATCTTGCAAATAAGCTTGTATAAATTTGGTGCGGCAGACAACGGTCTGCCGCGCCTTTATTATTTCCAGTTAAGGCTTCGTTCAACCGCGCGCCGCCAATTGCCAATATGCTCCTCGCGCCACGCATTATCCTTTTCGGGTGCAAAGCTTCGCTCAACCTTTTTGTTTTGCTTTATTTCGTCAAGTGAGGAATAGACGCCTGTCGCAAGACCGCAAAGATATGCTGCACCGAGTGCCGTCGTTTCAATACACTCGGGTCTCGCGATAGGAATACCAAGCACGTCAGCCTGGAATGAAAGGAGAAGGTCGTTTGCCGCAGCTCCGCCGTCAACCGAAAGCTCGCGCACAGTAACTGGGGATACGCTTTTCATAAGGTCGATAACGTCGGCGGTCTGATATGCCATAGACTCAAGAGTTGCTCTTATTACGTGGTATTTAGTTGTGGCGCGAGTAATTCCAACGATTATGCCGCGTGCGTACGGGTCCCAATACGGAGCGCCAAGGCCTTGGAAGGCGGGAACTACCAGCACGCCGCCCGAGTCGGGCACCTTGCGTGCGTAATATTCGCTATCCTGTGCCGATTCAATTAGTTTCAGGCCGTCTCTCAGCCACTGTATAGCAGCACCGCAGACAAATACCGAGCCCTCAAGAGCGTAAAATACCTTGTCACCAATTCCCCATGCAATAGTGCTAATGAGCCCTGACGAGGACTCGGGTAGTGACTCTCCCGTGTTCATAAGCAAGAAGCCGCCCGTTCCGTAAGTGTTCTTGAGCTCCCCGGCTTCAAAGCAGCACTGCCCGAAGAGCGCCGCCTGCTGGTCGCCCGCAACGCCGCCTATGGGAATTTCCGCACCGAGGATTTTGGGGTCGGTGTAGCCGTAAATATGAGATGATGGGCAGACCTCGGGCAAAAGTTGGCGAGGAATATTGAAAAGCGAGAGTAAATCTTTGTCCCATTCGAGTGACTTAATGTTAAAGAGCATTGTGCGCGCGGCATTGGAGTAGTCTGTTGCGTGAGTCCTTCCGCCTGTTAGATTCCATATCAGCCAGCTATCAATAGTTCCAAAGCAGAGCTCGCCGCGCTCGGCGCGTTCTCTCGCCCCATCAACGTTGTCAAGAATCCATGCCACCTTCGTAGCGGAGAAATAGGGGTCGAGGACAAGGCCGGTTTTCTCCTTGATTTTCTCCTCGTATCCCTCAGATTTGAGCCTGTCGCAGAGGTCGGCTGTGCGGCGGCACTGCCAGACAATAGCGTTGTAAACGGGCAGCCCGGTTTTTCTGTCCCAGACAACGACAGTTTCGCGCTGGTTGGTTATTCCTATTCCGTAAATTTCGTCCCAGCCACCACCGATTTTGAGTAGTGCCTCGGTTGCTACTGCAATCTGCGTTGACCAAATGGTCATAGGGTCGTGCTCGACCCAGCCCTCGCGAGGGAAAATTTGCGGAAATTCGCGCTGAACCACGCTTGCAATTCTGCCGTTTTTTTCAAAAAGAATACAGCGCGAGCTCGTCGTGCCGGCGTCAAGTGCCATTATGTATTTTTTCATTTTGTACCCACCAAATTCAAATCATTTTTTCAGGATGGAATATTTCGTCAAAGTCCTCTCCGCTCATAAGACCGAGCATAAGTGTCGCTTCTTTTAATGTAATGCTTTTCTCGTATGCGAGCTTTGCTATCCTCGCGCCGTTCTCATATCCTACGTGTGGCGTGAGGGCTGTTACGAGCATAAGAGAGGAGTCAAGATTCTTTTTCATTTGCTCGTAGTTCGCTAAAATTCCCGATACGCAGTTTTCTCTGAAAGATGCCATAGCCTCGGAGAGCAGGGTAGCGGAGCGAAGAAAATTATAAATTGCAACCGGCATATATACGTTAAGCTCAAAGTTGCCCTGTGAGGCGGCAATTCCAACCGTGACGTCGTTGCCCATAACCTCTGCCGCAACCATAGTGAGCGCCTCGCACTGCGTAGGGTTAATCTTGCCGGGCATTATCGAGGAGCCGGGTTCATTTGCGGGGATAAAAATTTCACCAAGCCCGTTGCGTGGACCCGAGGCGAGCCATCTTACGTCGTTTGCGATTTTCATAAGGTCTGCGGCAAGTGCCTTTAATGCTCCGTGCACGTGGGCGAGCTCCGCCTTTGAGCTTAATGCGTGAAACTTGTTTTCGTCACTTGTAAAGGGGTAGCCCGTTATCGAGGCTATTTCCTTTGCCGCCAAGGTGTCAAAGCCCTCGGGTGCGTTCAGTCCCGTGCCGACGGCTGTGCCGCCAAGCGCGAGTGAGAGAAGCTCGCAAGATGAATCCGAAATCATCCCAAAGTCGCGCTCAAGCGAGGCGCGCCAGCCCGAAATCTCTTGAGAAAATGAAATCGGGGTTGCGTCCTGAAGATGGGTTCTGCCGCATTTGATTACGCCTTCGTTTTCTTTCTCCAACCGCTCAAATTCTAAAATTAAAGATTTAATCTCGGGCAGAACTCGGTCTTGGATTGCCAAATAAGCTGCAATGTGCATAGCCGAGGGAAAGGTGTCATTCGAAGACTGCGACATATTTACGTCGTCATTCGGGTGAAGCTTTATTCCAAATTCACGTGAGGCATAATTCGCTATTACCTCGTTGACGTTCATATTGGTTTGCGTGCCAGAGCCTGTTTGCCACACGACAAGCGGGAAATGCTCCGAAAGGTCGCCTGACGCAATTCTCTCGCACGCAGCGCTTATTGCCATGAGCTTTTCCTCGGTCATCTTTAACGGTGAAAGTGTTCGGTTTGCTCTTGCCGCACCGAGCTTTAGATGTGCAAATGCGCGGATTATCTCCTCGGGCATTTTGTCTCTTTCGACGCCAATTTTGAAATTATTTACGCTTCGCTGTGTCGAGGCGCCCCAAAGTGCGTACCTTGGAACCGACACCTCACCGAGCGTATCCTGCTCTATTCTGAATTCCATAGTAATCTCCAAGCGTTTAATACTACCATAATTATATAACATATAAATTGAGTTTGCAAGTACTTATATTAATAAAAAATATGCCCGCGTTAGCTCGCGGGCATATTTTTTACTTAATTTCGACGGTGACGCGCTTGCCGGCGGTGTTAGCCGCAGCCTTCATTATCTGGCGGATAGCCTTTGCTATTCTGCCGTGGCGTCCGATTACCATACCCGTATCATTCTCAGCAACGGTGAGGGTGAGCTCGATGTCGTCGCCATTGATCTCTTCGTCTACGTTTACGGCATCGGGCTCGTCAACGAGGGCGCGCGCGATGTTCGTAAGTATTACCTTAAAATCCATTTCGGTCACGTCTTTCGAAATTACTTGATAATGTCAGACTTCTTGAGAAGTGCTCTGACGGTATCGGTAGGCTGTGCGCCGTTCTTAATCCACTTGGTTGCCTTCTCAGCATCGATCTTTATATCAACGGGATCGGTGAGGGGGTTGTAGTAACCAATCTCCTCAATAAACTTACCGTCGCGGGGAGATCTCTCGTCTGCAACTACCACACGGTAGAAGGGAGCCTTCTTTGCACCAAGTCTTTTAAGTCTGATTTTAACTGCCATTTTCTTTTTCCTCCAAAAAATGATTGTATTTAATTTTTAGTTAAAAACCCTAAATCAGAAGGGAAGTCGCATGCCGCCGAGCATACGGCGGGCGTTCTTGCCCGAAAATTGCTTCATCAGCTTTTTCATTTGGTCGAACTGACGAAGCAGCTTGTTGACGTCCTCGACGCCTGTGCCGCTTCCCGCGGCGATTCGTTTGCGCCTCGAGCCGTTTATAAGCTCAGGGCGGCATCTTTCCTCCTCTGTCATTGAGAGGATAATTGCCTCGATCCGCGTCATTTGCTTCTCGTCTATCTGAGCGTCCTTGAGCGCTCCCGCGTTCATACCGGGGAGCATACCGAGCAGCTGCTCAAGGTTACCCATTTTCTTGAGCTGACGCATTTGAACAAGAAAATCACCGAGAGTGAAGGTCTGCTCGCGAAGCTTTTTTTCAAGCTCCTTCGCGTTTTTCTCGTCGTAAGCTGTTTCCGCCTTTTCGATAAGAGAGAGAATGTCGCCCATGCCGAGAATGCGCGAGGCAACTCTGTCAGGGTGGAATAGCTCAATTGCGTCAAGCTTCTCACCCGTGCCGATAAACTTAATCGGCTTTCCTGTTATATACTTGACCGACAGGGCAGCGCCGCCTCGTGTATCACCGTCCATTTTTGTAAGCACTACACCGGTAATATCGAGTAAGTCGTTAAAACTCTTTGCAACGTTTACAGCATCCTGACCTGTCATAGCATCAACCACGAGGAGTATTTCTGCGGGATTTACGTTCTTCTTGATATTGACTAGCTCTGTCATAAGCTCCTCGTCAATGTGAAGACGTCCTGCGGTATCTATAAGCACCATGTCGTGCCCGTTTTTTCTCGCGTGCTCAACACCCGCCTTGGCAATTTCGACGGGAGAAATCTTAGTTCCCATAGTGAAAACGGGAATTCCAACCGATTCGCCTACTATTTTTAACTGGTCGACCGCGGCAGGACGGTATACGTCGCAGGCTACGAGCAGAGGATTTTTGCTCTTTTGCTTATACATGTTTGCGATTTTTCCTGCGTGAGTCGTTTTACCCGCACCCTGAAGACCGACCATCATAATAACAGTAGGGGGCTTCGGGCTAATATTAATTTTCGGAGTCTCACCGCCCATAAGAGCGATAAGCTCCTCGTTTACTATCTTCACTATTTGCTGTGCCGGGAGAAGACTTTCGAGCACCTGCGTTCCAACGGCGCGCTCGGTAACCGATTTTACAAAGTCCTTAACGACCTTAAAGTTAACGTCTGCTTCAAGGAGTGCGAGCTTTACCTCGCGCATGCCCTCTCTTACGTCAGCCTCGGTGAGCTTACCGCGGCTTCTGAACTTTTTGAAGGCGCTCGCGAGCTTTTCAGTAAGACTTGCGAACATTTCAGCTTCCTTTCAATATAATTCCGATAAGTGAGGCGATCCTTTCGGCCGTTTCAATATTGCCGTCGCCGGCAAGCTCACCTTGAATATCGGTAAGCGATTCACACACAGCCTGAAGCTCGGCATGTCGCTTTGCAAGCAAAAGCCGCTCTTCAAGAAAATCGAGCCTTTCCTCACCCTTTTTAATGAGATGGCGGATACCCTGTCTTGAGATTCCGACGTCTGCCGCAATTTCAGCAAGCGAGAGGTCGTCATTATAATAGGATCTCATAACAGCGGCAATATGCTCGTCAAGCACGTCGTGATAAAAATCAAGCAGATATGCCATTCTCAGATTCTTTTCAAACATAATTAAATGCTCCAAAAGTCTTTGTGAGGTGTAAAGTGAATTGCTTTACAATTATAACATGCTCTACACCTTTTGTCAATAGGTTTTGAAAAATAATTTGCATTTAATATAAAAGGGAAGACGCGAGGTCTTCCCTTGGAGTTATTCTTTTATTTCATCTAAAACGTCGGCAGATACCTCGACGCTTTCGCTTACCTCGATAGCTTCTTCGGTGGAGACGTTGTCTAACACTCCGTGTATCTCATCAAAATCGGTTGTGTCGTCGTGAGGAATAGCTTTCCAAACGAGGTTCTTTGAGAAAAGTGCTATGACGTCAAAGGGGGCTGCGAGAAGAACGAAGACAGGCCACAGGATAATAGCAATGAGCATTGTAATTGGGTTTAATCTCGGCAGCCTTTTTATCTCAAGCATACAAAGTATGATAGAGGTACAAATCAACGTAAGAATAGTAGTCAAAAACGATATTCCGTACCCGGATAGGTATCCTAAAATTACATCCCAAAGGTTGTAACCGAATAGGGGAGAGAAGCACAGCGCCAAGATTTGCATAAGGGCGAGTCCTGTTCCGACAATACCGACGGGAGTGATGTTGACCAGAATGTCGTAGGTGGAGGCTTTGTATTTTGTACCGCCGCGCTTCGACGAGGTGAAAAGGCTCTTCAGTAGCTTCAAAAAGCGTGTCTGGAAGACGAGAAGATGGCCCTTTGCCCAACGAATACGCTGAGTCCACATGACCTTGAAGCCTGTGGGCTGTTCGTCGTAGAACATAGCCTCGTCACAGTAGTAAATTTTGGTGTTTTCAAGAAGCTTGTCTGCGGTGAACTCCCAGTCCTCGGTAAGGGTGAGGTAATTCCAACCGTTCTTAACGGTTGCGGAGTTAAAGAGAAATCCCGTGCCCGAAACTCTCGTGGAGCAGCCAAGCACCGAGCGACCCCTTGCCTCAAGGCGGCAGCCGTAGAGGAAATAAAGGCCGTACATAGCAGAAACAATGTTCTTCCCGAAGTTTTTGGAATTACGGAATGATGTGATAACGCCTTTCTGGTCATAGGCTACAAAGGCATCGTTCATTTTGTCAATGTAATCAACCGCAAGAATGTTGTCTGCATCGAGTATGAAAAATCCGTCGTATGAGGCGGTACCGTAATCCTCCTCGATTCTTTCAAACAAATGCTTCAGTGCATAACCCTTGGTGCATTCATTCGGGTTGTTGTATTCATATACCTTTGCTCCTTTCGCTCTTGCTACATCAGCCGTGTCATCTTCACAGTTGTGGGCAATAACGAAAATGTCGAGCTTATCTTGAGGATATCTGTTTTTGCGAATACTGTCTATTAAATTACCGACGACC
This sequence comes from Eubacteriales bacterium, assembly GCA_045657165.1. Lineage (GTDB taxonomy): Bacteria > Bacillota > Clostridia > Oscillospirales > CAG-272 > UBA1740. Next base: position 567 of record JAZOSP010000093.1, on the reverse strand, counting down.
TTGGTTTCATTACGGGTTGGTATAATGATTCCGTATTTCAGCTTCTTCTCGGTGTGCGGAAATTTCTTTTTTGCAAAGACTCCGACTATTGCGAAGAAAATAAAATGCGAAGCTAAGAGGCCCGCAACGGCAAACAGGGAGCCAAATATAAAATTAATCAGTGTTACGTACGGCATATTTTTCCCTTCGCAGAAACAAAATTTATCAATGTAGATTATAGCACATCTTAAAGGAAAATTAAAGTATAGAAATCGACATTTAATAATTTTTAATTTTTGCCGAAAAACAGGGGACCGACACCGTACGGGTGATGTTCTTAGCGGAGAATTTACACTTTGGCAAAAGTGCCAGCATCGCATTTGACTGGTCAAATGCTGATATGGGCTAAGCCCAAACCCTTATTACAAGCAGAAAGAGAGAACAAAACTGATATGCACCCCAAAAGTTAGACACTTTTGGAGGTGCATATTTTTATGGGTAAAACAGGAAGAAAGAACCGAATTTATTTGCCAGAATTTAAAATTGGTGTTATAATGGATATGCGAGAACACCGATTGGGATATTGCG
>JAZOSP010000092.1:0-2897 GCA_045657165.1 Eubacteriales bacterium | reverse complement strand
CTGGGACTATCTCAACGGTTGGACTCCAGACGACGACAGAGCACTCCGTCGCGGAATGGTAAATACCGACCACGGCACGCTTATATCTATTGCCGACCTTATCGACAGGGTATGCGAGTCCGGCTCGGTTTCGGTCGTTGCGGGCGCAGAGCAGCTCGCAAAGTTCAAAAAGCCTCTTGATAAAATCCTCGGCATTTAACATGCCGAAAAGCCGGCGCTTATTATCGTCGGCTTTTTGCTATAATCTTAACAATTCTCTAACTCTTACCATTTATTCCTGACTCGTGCTGATTTGGAAATGAATTATGCCTCTTTTTCGGAAAAATTCTCGCATTATTTATTGACTTTGTCCACAACATATTGTATAATATTATATTGCTAAAACCTAAATATTGCGCTCGGTGAGCGGAGCTGATTTTGTGCCCTCTCCGATGACGGCTTATAACGAAAAGTGAGGTAAGGAACCTATGAATCAAAACTATCCTGCTTGGGAAGGCTTTTCAGACGGCACGTGGACAAAAGAGGTCAACGTACGTAGCTTTATCAAGCATAACTATACTCCGTACTATGGCAACGAGAGCTTCCTTGAGGGACCAACCGACAGAACGAAGGAGCTATGGGAGCAGGTACTCGAGCTCTTCAAAAAGGAGCGCGAGGCCGGCGGCGTTCTCGATATGGATACCAAGGTTATCTCCACGATAACCTCGCACGCCCCCGCCTATCTTGACAAGGAAAAGGAAACCATAGTCGGCTTTCAGACGGACAAGCCCTTAAAGCGCGCGCTTATGCCTTACGGCGGTATCCGCATGGCTGAAAAGGCATGCCGCGACAACGGCTACGAGCTTGACCCCGAGATTAAGGAATTTTTCGAGACGCACAGAAAAACGCATAACGCAGGTGTATTTGACGTATACACGCCCGAAATGCGCGCCTGCCGCTCGAGCCATATAATCACGGGACTTCCCGACGCGTATGGCAGAGGAAGAATCATCGGCGACTACCGCCGTGTTGCCCTCTACGGCGTTGACCGTCTTATCGAGGACAAAATGCAGCAGAGAGAAACGACTCGCTCTGCGATGTACGACCATATTATCAGGGAGCGCGAGGAGCTCTCCGAGCAAATTCGCGCGCTTGAGGACTTAAAGACGATGGCGCTCTCCTACGGCTACGATATCTCGAAGCCCGCGCGCGACACCAAGGAAGCTATTCAGTGGCTCTATTTCGGCTATCTCGCCGCAGTTAAGGAGCAAAACGGCGCAGCAATGTCGCTTGGCAGAACCTCGACCTTCATTGATATCTATTCCGAGCGCGACCTGCGCCGCGGCACTTATACCGAACGCGAGCTTCAGGAGTTCGTCGACCACTTCATTATGAAGCTTCGCCTTGTGAAATTCGCAAGAACCCCCGAATATAACGCTCTCTTCTCAGGTGACCCTCAGTGGGTAACCGAGTCTATCGGCGGCGTGGCAATTGACGGCAGACCGCTTGTAACGAAGATGTCCTACCGCTATCTTCACACCCTTGAAAATCTCGGTGCGGCACCCGAGCCTAACCTCACGGTTCTCTGGTCGATAAGACTCCCCGAGGCGTTCAAGCGCTACTGCGCAAGGCTTTCCATCGAGACCTCGTCGGTGCAGTACGAAAACGATGACCTAATGCGCTTCACCCACGGTGACGATTACGCTATTGCCTGCTGCGTATCCTCTATGCGAGTCGGCAAGGAAATGCAGTTCTTCGGCGCGAGAGCCAACCTTGCAAAGTGCCTTCTCTACGCTATTAACGGCGGTGTTGACGAGATTTCGGGCAAGCAGGTCGGCCCCGAGTATCGCCCCATTACCGCTGAATATCTCGACTACGACGAGGTCATGAAAAAATACGACGATATGATGGAGTGGCTTGCGGGCGTTTACGTTAACACCCTCAATATCATTCACTATATGCACGACAAGTACTGCTATGAGAAGATACAAATGGCGCTTCACGACCAGCACGTAACCCGCTGGTTCGCGACGGGCATAGCAGGACTTTCGGTTGTTGCCGACTCTCTTTCGGCAATTAAATACGCACGGGTCAAGGTTATCAGAAACGAGGCGGGCATTGCCACAGACTACGAGGTTGAGGGCGACTTCCCCAAGTACGGCAACGACGACGACAGAGTTGACACAATAGCCTACGATATAGTCCACAGATTTATGGGACATATCAAGAAAAACCACACCTACCGCGACAGCGTACCCACAACCTCTATTCTTACCATCACCTCGAACGTCGTTTACGGCAAGAACACGGGGGCTACTCCCGACGGACGCAAGAGAGGCGAGGCGTTTGCCCCGGGTGCAAACCCCATGCACCGCCGTGACACTCACGGTGCTGTAGCCTCACTCGCTTCGGTTGCGAAGCTTCCCTTCGTTGACGCGCGCGACGGCATTTCCAACACCTTCTCGATTATCCCCGGCGCGCTCGGCAAGGACGACCAAATTTTCGCCGGCGATATCGAGGTCGACCTCGACTGCTCGGGCGGCGCCTGCGCTGCGCCTACGCTTTTCGAAGGACTCGACAGACAATAAAACTTAGAAAAGGAGCTACCTATGGCAGCAACGAAAAACCAGATAGACAATCTCGTCACCCTGCTCGACGGCTACGTAGAGAAGGGCGGACACCACTTAAACGTCAACGTTTTTACACGTGAAACACTCCTTGACGCGCAGGCTCACCCCGAGAAATATCCACAGCTCACCGTGCGCGTTAGCGGCTATGCCGTTAATTTTATAAAGCTCACAAAGGAGCAGCAGGACGAGGTTATCTCGCGTACCTTCCACGACAAGATGTAATGTAATCAAAAGGGGCTATTTATCGAATAGTCCCTTTATTAAATTAACACGGGGTGCACCCTATGA
>JAZOSP010000091.1:0-5548 GCA_045657165.1 Eubacteriales bacterium | reverse complement strand
GGAGGTGCGATATGTATTCATACGACGGCTTAAAGAGCTTGCTCAAGGGGAAAAATATAAAAAAATCCAGGCTTACGCAAGAGCTTGGCATTTCTTCGCGCACTATTGCAAAAATCGGAAAGGGTGAAAAAATCGCCGATCACGTAATTCTTCGCCTGTGCGATTTTTTGGGCTGTCGAAAAGAGGATATATGCAGAGAGATATGCGACAATAAATTACTCGAAGCTTTAAGAGAAGAAAAATATGCTAAAATCAGCGGAGGTATTTATCACGAAACGCAGGTACGCCTTACGTACAACTCTAACCGCATTGAAGGCAGTAAGCTTTCGGAGGACCAAACGCGTCTGATTTTCGAAACAAATACCATAGGCACTAAGGAAGGCGCGCTCCCGCTCGATGATATTATTGAAACGGCAAATCACTTTCGCGCCATTGACTATGTAATTGACTGTGCCGATGAGCCGCTTACGGAAGATATTATTAAAACGCTTCATAAAATCTTAAAGACCGGCACGAAGGATTCACATTTATCTTGGTTTAACGTGGGTGCGTACAAGGCAAGACCAAACGTTGTGGGCGGCGAGGAAACGCCACCGCCAAAGAAGGTTGCGAGTGAAATGAAAAAGCTCCTTGATGTGTATTCCGAAATCGCGGATATAAGTTTTTGTGATATCGTCAAATTCCATCACGATTTTGAGAAAATCCACCCGTTCCAAGACGGCAACGGCAGAGTCGGAAGGCTCATCGCCTTTAAGGAGTGCTTACGATTTAACATCGTTCCGTTTATCATTGAGGACAGCAAAAAGATGTTTTATTACCGAGGACTGAAGGAATGGAACAGTGAGAGAGGATTTCTTACCGACACCTGTCTTGACGGGCAGGGCACTTACAAATCACTACTAAAATATTTTGAGATAACGTTTGAGGATTAAGGTGCTTTATGAAAAACGAGTTTAAGAACAAAACCATTGTATTTTTAGGCGACAGTATTGCCGAGCAGGGATATTTTTGCTACGATATTCGCTCTGCGCTGCGCGAGGTCGGGGAGTCTGCGCGTATATTCAACCGTGGGGTTGGCGGTACGAGGGCGGTGATGGCAAAGTATATGCTCAAAGAAGAAGTCTTCCCTCTCTCGCCCGACGTCGTATTTATCTCCTACGGCGTAAACGACATCGGAATTTGGCTCTACGATGCGAAAAAGGCAGAAACGCCCGAGCTGCTAGAGAAAAGACGCGCGCGCGACGAGGAGTATCTTGCCTCAATGCGTGAGATTATTTTAGCACTCAAGGCGCGCGGAATTACCCCGATATGCCAGACGCCCTACCCCGTAAACGAGCGACTTTTGGAGCGTGAGGACATTGACACCATTGCCGACAACGACGAAAAGGAGGACTACATCGGTCCGTCGTTTTATAAGCGGGCAACCTTTGAAAATATCAACCGCGGTCTTTCGGTCTATGCGGAGCGCATTAAAAAGATGTGCCGCGAGCTTGACGTTGCGGTGGTTGACGTATTTTCGTATATGCATAGGGCAAGCCTCACGCTTGACGGCCTCTTTATCGACGACGGCACGCACTACACCGAGCTTGGTCACGCGTATATCGCGCGCTGCTTACTCGAGTTTATGGGTGTCGAGTGCGACGGGTTAGATTTCAAGCGATATCCCGATATGGACGAGGCAAGGCGCGCCGAGGAGCTAATACGCGACATTATGATGTACCGCCGTGCGACGATGCTGCCTGCGAGCATTTGGAAAAAGACCACGCACGAGGACGTGCTCACAAGCCTTAAAAGGCTCGTCGGAAATAAGGACTACTGGAATGCCGCAAAAGTAACGTCAGTGCTCGAAAATTACGAAAAAATCGACGAGCTGAAGAAAAAGGAATGGGAGCTTATAAGCTCTTTATGACAAAACGGGAAAGGAGAGTGCTGCTCTCCTTTCCCGTTTTTGCCTTCGCACACAATTTTTTTGAAGTTTTTGCCCTTTTTTCTTGATTTATATAGAAATAGGTGCTATAATTGTGGTGACTATTTAGGCGACTTGGCATTTTTGCCGTCACGGTAATTCATTTTTTTATTCTTGGAGGATTTATGTTAAAGCTCGAGAAGAACTACGATTTCAGAAAGAGGCTCTGTACGCCTCACAAGCCTATTGAGTGGGCAGGCAACGCATGCGACAGCTGCTACACGTTTGGTAAGAGCGTAAAAATTGCTATGACGACCGACTGTGAGGTTGCAACGGTTGCGGCAGAGGATTTCGTCGATTATCTTGCGACCGCTTTCGGCATTAATGCCGAGCTTACAGCAGGCGCTGCGGTTAATACCGAAGGTGCCGACGTTGTAATATACATATCGAACGACGGTCTTGGTGAAAACGCTAACGGCTATATGGGCAGGCGCGTTACTGTCACCGAGGGCGGCGTTACCGTACAGGCGTTTGACGAGCGCGGTATCGCTCAGGCGCTTTACTCGCTTGAGGAAGAAATGAACACGAAGGGTGCACCCTGTCTTGCGCTCGGTGTAAGGGAGGAGCGCCCTGCGTTCTCACCCCGTATGATTCACTCGGGCTACGGCATGGACCTCTTCCCCGATGAGTATCTCTCGGTTTGCGCTCACCACGGCTACGACGCGCTTCTCGTTTACGTTAAGGACGCGACTCACTCGGCGCACGGCGAGTGTGATTTCAACGATATCGTGACCCGTGCTAAAAAATACGGCATTGACGTATACGCATACAGCGCTCTTAAGAACTTCACGAACCCGAACGACGAGGGCGCAAAGGAACTCTTTGCCGAGCTTTACGGCGGTCTTTTCAGAGATATCAAGGGACTGCGTGGCATGGTATTCGTCGGCGAGTCTATTGAGTTTGCGAGCAACGACCCCCACGTCGCAAAGCGCCGCATATCCGAGCGCCCCGCAGACGGTATTCCCGACGGTAAAATCACCCCCGGCTGGTGGCCCTGCGAGGACTACCCCGAGTGGCTTGCTCTCGTGCGCGACAGCATAAGGGCAGAGAGACCCGACGCTGACGTCGTATTCTGGACCTACAACTTCGGCTACGTTGAGGAAAAATACCGCACGGCTCTTATAAAAACTCTCCCGACCGACATTTCCCTGCTCGTTACCTTCGAGATGTTCGACACCTATCCTATGGGCGAGGGCGAGGGAATGGTTATGGACTACACCATCTCGCACGTAGGACCCGGAAAGTACTTCCTCAGCGAAGCGAAGATTGCAAAGGAGCGCGGCATTCGCCTTTACTCGATGGTTAACACGGGCGGACGCACGTGGGACTTCGGCGTTATTCCCTACAAGCCCTTCCCCTATCAGTGGAACAAGCGCCACGAGAAGCTCCTTGAGGCGCGTGAAAAGTACGGTCTTGCAGGTCTTATGGAGTCGCACCACTTCGGATTCTTGCCCTCGTTTATCTCCCGTATAACCAAGTCGACCTACACGCTCGGAGCTACTCGCTTTGAGGATAAGCTTCGTGAGCTCGCGGTTGAGTTTGCGGGCGCAGAGTGGCAGAAATTCATTGACGGCATAAAGCTCGTCAGCGAGTCTATCGAGTACTACGTGCCGAGTGACGAGAACCAATACGGTCCCTTCAGAATCGGTCCTGCATATCCGCTTTGCCTTGCAAGAGAGCTCCGTCTTCCCAATGAGCCGGGCGTTCACCACGGCAACGGCATTTATGCCACGATGGGCAGAAACTACGACGACTGGGGCAGACACGACTGCTACAGCCTGCGCATCAAGGCGGAAATTGAGGCGGCTAAAAAATCGAGAAAGCTCGTTCACGACGGTCTTGCAATTCTGCGCACCATAAAGTCGCCCTCCGAGGAGCTTGAGAGAATTATCAACCTCGTGGCGTTCATTGAGCGCTGCTACACCACCGCTATCAACGCGAAGAACTTCTACATTCAGAGAAACCGCATGCTGACGGCATACACCAAGCCCGAGCTTGAGCGCGCACTTAACGCTCTTGAAAAGATTGCTCTCGCGGAGATAAAGAACGCGAAGGCAACGATACCTCTCGTAAGACGCGACTCGGCTATCGGATACGAGCCCTCGATGGCTTACCAGTGCGACAAGCGCGCTATCGAGTGGAAGCTCAAGCAGATGGACTATATGCTTGACGTTGAGCTCCGTCTTTACAGGCGCTCGATTGACCCATCGGTCGCAGAGGGCAGATACTTAAAGCTTGCACATATGAGATAACACAAAGCGCGCCTCGGACGAGGCGCGCTTTTTATATCGGAAAACGCAACAGTGCTCTTGCGGGCGCAGGGTTTGTTAACAAATTGTTAACTTTTCCAAAACGGGGTATTTTTTCGGGAATACTATGGAAATTTTCGTGGCGGTGTGCTATAATATGGGTTGCGGACTGCGCGCGCGGGCGCATTGCGTTTATTTGCGCGCGTTATCTGTGGGTTTGCTATCAAAAAAATTAATATATTTTGGAGGAAAAAACAAATGAGCAAGAAGTATTGCTATCTCTTCTCTGAGGGTAACGCTACCATGCGTGAGATCCTCGGCGGTAAGGGCGCCAACCTTGCAGAGATGACCAACATTGGTCTTCCTGTTCCCCAGGGCTTCACTATTTCTACCGAGGCCTGCACCCAGTATTACGAGGACGGCCGTCAGATCAACGCTGAGATCATGGCTGAAATCATGGAGTACATCACCAAGATGGAGGGTGTTACCGGCAAGAAGTTCGGTGACCTTGAAAACCCCCTTCTCGTTTCAGTTCGTTCAGGTGCTCGCGCATCCATGCCCGGTATGATGGATACCATTCTTAACCTTGGTCTCAACGAGGAAGTTGTTGAGGTTATGGCAAAGAAGTCCGGCAACGCTCGTTGGGCTTATGACTGCTACCGCAGATTTATTCAGATGTACTCCGACGTTGTTATGGAAGTCGGCAAGAAGTACTTTGAAGAGCTTATCGACAAGATGAAGGAAGAAAAGGGTGTTAAGCTTGACGTAGAGCTTACCGCTGACGACCTTAAGGAGCTTGCAAATCAGTTCAAGGCTGAGTACAAGGCTAAGATCGGTTCTGACTTCCCCTCTGATCCTAAGGAGCAGCTTATCGGCGCAGTTAAGGCAGTATTCCGTTCTTGGGACAACCCCAGAGCAAACGTTTACAGACGTGACAACGACATTCCCTATTCTTGGGGTACTGCAGTAAACGTACAGGCAATGGCATTCGGTAACATGGGCGAGAACTGTGGTACCGGTGTTGCATTCACCAGAGACCCCGCTACCGGCGAGAAGGTTCTTATGGGTGAGTTCCTTACCAACGCACAGGGCGAGGACGTTGTTGCAGGTGTTCGTACACCTATGCCTATCGCACAGATGGCTGAGAAGTTCCCCGAGGCATTCGCTGAGTTCAATGCAGTTTGCGCTAAGCTCGAGGATCACTATAGAGATATGCAGGACATGGAGTTCACCGTTCAGGCGGGCAAGCTCTACATGCTCCAGACCAGAAACGGTAAGAGAACCGCTAAGGCTGCTCTGAAGATCGCATGCGACCTGGTTGACGAGGGCATGA
>JAZOSP010000090.1:0-31890 GCA_045657165.1 Eubacteriales bacterium | reverse complement strand
TATTTCGCCATAATGCGTTACGAAAGAACCATTTATTATATCCTTATCGGTTGGCTTCTTATTGGCGGTTACGTTTCGGGATTTCTTTTAAATATAGATTTTATCGCTAACAACGCCGTTTTATCTGCAATTGCGAGAGTTTTATCGCTCTCAAATCTTCTATCCGATGGAATCGCAGCGCTTTCTAAGCTTATGATAAAGCTCTTCACATCAATACCTTTCCTTAAAATATAAAGAGGTTAACACTATGATCGAACAGCTAACGTACAGACTGGATCAGTTTGAAGGTCCGCTTGATCTGTTATTGACTTTAATTAGCAAAAATAAAGTAAGCATAACCGATATTCCCATTGCGCTGATATGCGATCAGTATATGGAGTATATAGAGAATGCCGAGCGTATGGATCTTGATATAGCCAGTGAGTTCATCGTTATGGCAAGCGAGCTTATGCTGATAAAAAGCCGTATGATACTGCCGCACGAGGAGGGTACGGAGAACGACCCGAGGCGCGAGATTGCCGACGCGCTTCTTCTCTATCAGCAGGCAAAGCTTGCCGCAAAGGAGCTGCGCCCTCTGTACGACGAATTTTCAGGACGTGTTGTCAAGGGCACAGACGACATTCCGCCCGAGCGCGGTCTGCCGCTTGACCTTGACCCGAATCTTCTTATCAAGGCACTCGGAACGGTGCTGCGCCGCATGAAGGTTGCGGAAACGGCAAGAACACCCGTTGAGCTTGTTAACCCCCTCATTAAGCGCAAGATAGTCTCGGTTGAGGAAAAAATCGAGGAGATTTGCACGCTTCTTGGCGAAAAGGAGGAGGCGACACTCTTTACCCTTCTCTGCGAGGCAGACTCGCGTGCCGAGCTTGTTGCAAGATTTATGGCTATTCTCGAGCTAATAAAGATACACAGAATTACCATCACCTCGGTAAGAGTTATCGAGGACGTCATTGAATACGAGGAAACGGGGCTTGAAATGACCTTCAAGCTTAATCCCGATTACGTTCAAACTGAAACGTCAAGCAGTGAGTTTGACGCAGAGGGCGACGACGAAAAGGAGAATGAAGAAAAATGACAGACGAAATTATAGAAGAAAAGTCCCCCGAAAACGAGGCAGCCTCGCCTGCTTTGTCAGAGGAGCGCGTAATAGTATTTGAGGAGGCACTCGAGGCAATACTCTTTGCTGCGGGCCACCCCGTGTCCTACGCTACGCTCGGCCGCGTTTTCGATATGACTCCGACAAAGGTAAAGGAAAAGGTGCTTGAGTACTCGCTTAAATACAACGTATCGGATATTCCGCGCGGAGTCGTGCTTCTTACATATGCCGATTCGTGTCAGCTCTCGACTAAGCAATACTATCTCACCGAGATAAGAGACGCGCTTGGAATTAAGAAAAGCGGTACGCTTTCAACCTCATCGCTCGAGGCTCTCGCGATTGTCGCATATAATCAGCCCGTAACGAGAATATTCGTCGATACGCTCAGACGTGTGGATTCCTCGTACGCTATGAACAACCTCATTGACAGAGGGCTAATAGAGTCCAAGGGCAGACTTGACGCGCCCGGCCGTCCAATGCTTTACGGAACGACACCCGACTTTTTGCGTGTTTTCGGTCTTTCAAGCCTTGCAGACCTTCCCAAAACAACCGAGGAGCTTGAGGAAATGTTCAGAAAGGCAAAGGCAACCGAGGAAGGCACCGAGGCAACTCAAGAGGAAATCGAATTCCCCGAGGGAACGATTCCCAAGGAGTCCAATGACGAGGCGGTCGAAGATTACGTAATTGAATTTGAGGAGCCCTCGGCGGAGGACGATATTCAGGGCGATATTTAATCTATAGGTGAGCTATGGCAGGGGCATATATTATTCTTTCTGTCATTACGATAATACTTTTTGTTTTAGCACAGAACGTTTACGTCAGAATAAGCTTTGACGGGGGGCTCGGAGTAGAGTTTAGCTTCGTGCTCCTCGCGTTTGTAATATCGGACAAGCGCACAAAACGGAAAAAGGCAAAAAAGAAGCGGGGACAGAGTCTCGGCCGCGCCTTTTATTTCGTTCTTTTTCGGCGCATAATCGACTTCTCCGAGGGCTGCGAGGTAATTGTTAAACGGCTCGCACTTCCCTCTATTTCCTTCGGGCGCGAGGAACTGTCGCTCCCCACGCACGATTTCGGCTGGTCATCATCGCTCCTTCTTGCATATTTAGACTCAAAGGCGACAAAACTTACCGTGAATGATAATGCACTCACTTTAATTCCCGACAACGGCGGAATATGTATTGATTTAGTTTTCAAGTCAACCTATTTCAGTATGCTTAAATTCTTGATACGACTTTGGCGTGACTACAGAAAAACCAAACGCGAAAGAGAGATAGAAAATGTCGGAAAATAAAATGAGTGATATTATTAGAGCCTCGCTTGACGGAATAAGAGGCTTCACCGATATGGACACGGTCATAGGCGATATAATTACAACCCCAAGCGGTGTCACTGTAATACCTGTATCAAAGGTTTCAATGGGCATAGCAACCGGGGGCGTTGACTACGGCTCAAAGCGCCCCGCGCCTAATCAAAATTTCGGCGGAGGTGGCGGCACGGCACTGTCTATTACGCCAATTGCCTTTTTGACGGTAAGTCCTGCGGCTGAGGTTAATCTTATCCCCATAAACGCTGCACCGAGCGAGGTTGACCGAATAGTTTCGCTGATTGAGCGCTCACCCGAGATAGTTGAAAAGATAAAGGGCGCGCTGTCATAAATTTCATTGAATACTTCCGCACCTTATGTCGAATGATAGGAAAAAGGGGGTATTCGATATGCATAACAGAAATACACAAATAATATTCCTTACAGTGATTCTCGCCACAATCCTCGCCTTTTCGTTTATGACGATATACGCCTCATCCGAGGCAGGCGTGGCAGTCAGCGCGCGTGCTGCGGTGCTCTACGAGCCCGAGACAGAGAGTATACTCTATTCGAAGAACGACAGCGAGCGTCTGCCTATGGCGAGCACCACAAAGATAATGACCGCCCTTGTAGCCGTAGAAAACGCTGATATCTGCGAGGAGGTTCGGATTGGCGGCGAGGCTGTCGGTGTTGAGGGGTCATCGGCATATCTTACGGAGGGAGAGGTTCTCACGATGGAGGAGCTTCTCTACGCGCTCCTGCTTCAAAGTGCAAATGATGCCGCCGTTGCAATCGCCTGTCACGTAGGTGGGAGCATTGAGGGCTTCGCAGATATGATGAACGAAAAGGCAAGCGAGCTCTCGCTCACCGACACACACTTTGAAAATCCGCACGGGCTTGACGCACAGGAGCACTACACAACCGCAAGAGAGCTTGCAAAAATTGCAGCCGCAGCGCTTGAGAACGATACTATACGAATGGTTGCTGCTACTTATAAGAAAACCTTTTCCACCGAGGAGCGCACACGTACCTACGCAAATCACAACAAGCTTCTCAAGCTTTACGACGGCGCGATAGGAGTAAAGACCGGCTTCACAAAGAGATGTGGTAGGTGTCTTGTGGGCGCGGCAGAGCGCGACGGACTGACTCTCATAAGCGTTACTCTCGACGCTCCCGACGACTGGCGCGACCACTCGAAAATGCTTGACTACGGATATTCGAAAATCGAAAAGATTACCTTTGCCGAGCCGTACGAGCACGAGTATGAGGTAAGCGTGCTCGGGCGCGAGGGGAAGGCGATAAAAGCGACAAACGACGAGGGCGCATCGCTTGTGCTTTTGCGCGGTGAGCACGATGTATGTGAGTACGTTAAGCTATCAAGGTTCGCGGCAGCACCGGTAAAGTGCGGAGATATTCTCGGCGAGGTTATCTACACGCTTGACGGCGAGGTGGCGGCAAGGATAAGTCTTGTCGCGACAGAGGACGTCTCCGAGCCCAAAGAGGATAATTTGTTGAAAAGAATGCTTAGAAATATTTTCGGATAAAGGATTTGACAAATGGAAAAAATCAGACTTCAAAAATTTATAGCCGACGCAGGACTTATGTCACGCCGTGCCGCAGAGGATGAAATAAAAATGGGCAACGTAGCCGTCAACGGCCACGTTGCCACCCTCGGCACAAGGGTTGACCCTCGCGAGGATAATGTTACGTATAAGGGAAGAAAAATCAAATACGAGCACCGTGAGTACACCTACATAATGATGAACAAGCCTCGCGGATATCTCTCCTCTACAACAGACGACAGGGGCAGAAAATGCGTCACAGACCTGCTTGTAGGAGTCTTTGCAAGGGTTTACCCTGTCGGCAGACTCGACCTTATCTCCGAGGGTATGATTCTTCTTACCGACGACGGAGAGCTCAAAAACCGCTTGACACACCCAAGCCACACCATACCTAAGGTATACCGTGTAAAGGTTGCCGAGGAGGTCACCGAGGAAAAATATGAAATTCTAACCTCGCCACTCGTTATTGACGGCTACCGAATAAAGCCCGTTGAGGTAACCATTGGCGAGACCGACGAGCGCGGCACTGTTATGAAAATGACCCTATACGAGGGGCGCAACAGGCAGATTAGAAAGATGTGCGAGGCAGCAGGGCTTACGGTTAAGAGGCTTTCGCGCGTTTCTATCGGCAATCTGAAGCTCGACGGGCTTCCCGTCGGCAAATGGAGATATCTTGAGCCCGGCGAGGTTGAATATCTTTATAAGGCTACGAGAGGATAACGTATGTTTAAGATAACACCTATAAATGACACGGAGAAAAAGGCGGAGCTTTTCGCCGCACACGGCATTGAGTCTCGCGAGGGCTATTTCGCTTATTTAATGTACGATTTGGAGAGCGGAGAGCCTATGGGAATATCGCAGTTTGACGTTATGGGCGAGTCGGGGTACATAAGCGATCTAAGACCCGCGGGGCGCGAGGATGACTTTGAGGCTATGTTCATACTCGGCAGACAGACTATGAACTTTATCGACCTGTGTGGCGCGCACGTTTGCCACGCTTCTCTCAAGGCTGGCGACTCAAGGCTTTTGCACGCGATAGGCTTTCGCGAGTGCGACGGAAAATATAGCGTTGATATGACGGGAATGTTTGACGGACACTGCGACGGACACGCGGTAAATTTAGAAGAAAAATAAAGAAAATGCTGTTCTCAAACGAGAACAGCATTTTCTTTATTGTGAAAGAGTTTTGAATATTTCTGCCCAGACTTCCCCGTCCTGCTCTGTCATACGCCACCAATCGTATGAGGCGATAAATTCCGCCTTTGCCTCAGGCGTATCAAGCTCTCCGCGTGATTGCTTTGTCTTAAGCTCTGCAAAGAATTTGCCGAGAGACTCTACTGCCTCGCGAGTATAGTTTGGATTGTGGTTTTTCCCATGTACGAGGAGAAAGCGCACGTTCTCCTTACCCGAAAGCTTACGCGCGAGCCTTTTGAAATGGCTTATCTTCACGGTTTTATCGTCGGCGGAGTGAATGATGAGCACCTTTGCCGAGGTCTCGGCAAGGCTTTCTTCTGCCTCGTAGGTTACGTAATCGGGGTTTGCGCGCTCCTCAATTTTATAAAGCATACGGCGCAGCGGGAAAAGGAATGGCGGTATTATATCTGCCTGCATTTTCTTCACCGAGGTAAATCCTGAGAGGGCTATCACGTGAGCGACGTCGGGGTGACGTGCCGCGATATTCAAGGTGGAAAATCCGCCCCAGCTATGACCTATTACGGAGATTTTGATATTCTCAAATCGTGGGGCTGACTTGATGGCAAAGAGTGCTGAGTCAAGGTCGGCAAGCGAGCCTGCAAAGCCGCGCGTTCCCTCGCCCTCAGATTCTGTGCAGCCCGTGTGGTCATAGGAGAATACGAGATAGCCGTGACGGGCAAGCAGCTCAATCTCGCGCATATATGCGCGGTGTCCTGTGCCCATACCGTGGTCAAAGACCACGAGCCTGCCATCGACCGCACCGTCGTAGCTGTAAAAACACCCCGAAAGCCTGTGTCCTGCCCGTGTTACGAAGCTGTAAGTCTCTTTATTAAGTCCCGGGAAATCCTCGGCGGAAAAATAGAATATCGAGCCGTCGGCGTCGTGGCGAGAAAAGAGAGTCGCGCGATAGTTGCTCTCAATTTTTGAACAAATCGACATTTAATCCTCCCGTCTTTTCGCGAGCTGCTCGCGGTGCGTGTAGTAAAACTCCTCGTATCTTCCCTCATCGAGAGCAGCACGTATTTTTTGCATAAGCTCGTTGTAGAAATAGAGGTTATGAAGCACTGCAAGCCGCATACCGAGTGCCTCACGCGCCTTGAAAAGATGGCGGATGTAGGAGCGAGAGTAATGGCGACAGGCAGGACAGGAGCACTCCTCTGCTATCAGTCGGGGGTCCTCTGCGTATTTTTCGTTAAGAAGGTTAATTTTTCCGCGCCAGGTGAAAAGATTGCCGTGTCTTGCATTACGGCTGGGCATAACGCAATCGAAGAAATCAACGCCGCGCCATACCGCCTCAACTATATTTTGCGGAGTGCCGACACCCATAAGATACCTTGGCTTTTCCTCGGGCATATAAGGCTCGACGACGTCTATTACGTGATACATAACGTCGGTAGCCTCACCAACGGCAAGACCGCCAATCGCATATCCGTCGCACTCTACCTCTCTTATTGCCTTCATATTCTCAACACGAAGGTCGTCATACGTGCCGCCCTGATTTATACCGAAAAGCATTTGATTTGGATTTACGGTTTCGGGAAGCGAGTTAAGCCTGTCCATCTCAGCACGGCATCTCTTGAGCCAGCGAACGGTGCGCTCGTGCGACGCCTTGACGTAGTTATAGGGTGCAGGGTTTTCAACGCACTCGTCAAACGCCATAGCAATCGTTGAGCCGAGATTTGACTGAATACGCATTGATTCCTCGGGGCCCATAAAAATGCGCATGCCGTCCATATGAGAGTTAAAGGCGACGCCCTCCTCGGTTATCTTGCGAAGCTTAGCAAGCGAGAAAACCTGAAATCCGCCCGAATCGGTCAGAACGGGTCTATCCCAATTAAAGAATTTATGAAGCCCGCCCATTCTGCGAATCAGCTCGTCGCCGGGACGTATATGAAGATGGTAGGTGTTAGAGAGCTCAACCTGGCAGCCGACGTCGATAAGGTCACGCGTTGATATGCCGCCCTTTATAGCAGCAGACGTGCCAACGTTCATAAAGACGGGTGTTTCTATCGTTCCGTGTACAGTTTCAAATCTTCCGCGGCGGGCACGACCCTCGCGCTTAAGTAGTGTGAATTTTCCCATTGTAAGTTTTAGCCTTTCGTTCAGGGGAGTTGCTTTTTGATTATTTCTGCCTTATTTTATTCTGTCAAATTGACGGTCAAGCTCGTTTTTAGTGAGTCTGAAGGCAACGGGTCTACCGTGCGGACAAACCGTGATGTCGGGAAGCGAGATTACGCGCCCGACAAGCCACTCGATAACCGAGGCGTCGTATTTTCTACCGCCCTTTATCGCCGCCTTGCAGGCAGTCTGATAGAGTGCGCGCTCGCGCCTTATTTGGTCAGTGACCTCAGGGTTTCCTTTGCCAAAGGTCACCGAATCTATCATCTCAAGGAAGAGTGCCTCAGCGTCACCCACGCTTATCGCGTCGGGCACGGCAGTGATAGATACGTGGTCGGCTGCGGTGCTATATTCGAAGCCCGTAGCGACAATTTCACCCTTGTGGGCTATTGCGGCTGCAAGCTCGTCGGGCGGCAGTATTACGGTTATTGGAAGAAGAAGGGATTGCGAGGCGACTCTGCCGTCTGCCTCCTGCATTTTGCGCAGCTCCTCAAAAATTACTCGCTCGTGCGCGGCGTGCTTGTCAATTACGAGAAGTGCGCCCTCGTGCTCTACGATAACGTAGCAATCAAACACCTCGCCGATTATTTTGTAATCCTGCTTACAAGTCTCGGTGTGCGACTCAACAGTCGTGTCGATTTTTATCTGTCCATGTGTATCTTGGAATCGCGACTCGTTAAAACGGCGAAGCAGGTCAAGCGACGCGCCGGGTGTCATCTCGGGAGATTTTGGCGGCTCGGGCTTTCTCTGTGAGTTAGGAGCGAATGACGAGCCTACAGAGCTTGCCACCCTGCCCGTGCCGAAGCCGAAACCGTAGGAATCCTTTGCGCGCACCTCGGGCTTTGGAATGGAGAGCTGCTCTCCCCTCGTTTTCTCTCCGATAGGTATGAAAGCACCGAGCGGATTTCGTTCGCCCGTGTGCGGTCGGCTTATCGTCATCTCGGGTCGGTAGCCGTGCTCCTCGATAGCACGCCTTACGGTATGATAAACCGCCTCGAAGACAGGCTGCTCGTTTGCGAACTTGACCTCGAGCTTTGCGGGATGAACGTTGACGTCAACGATCCCGGGATTCATTTCAAGGAACAAAACGCAGGTCGGGAACGCCTCGGGGGCGATATACGAGGTGTAAGCCTTTTCTATAGCCGCCATGGCAGTAAGGCTCTTTACGTACCTGCCGTTTATAAAAACGTTTTCAAGATTTCGATTTTTCCTCGTGTTGTCACTTCTGCCAATATAGCCGTGAACTCTGATTCCGTTTGCCGTACCGTCGGCTTCTATAAGCTTCGAGGCAAAATCCTTGCCGAATATAGCATAAATTGCACTGTAGAGCTTGCCGTCACCTGGGGTTTTGAAGCGCTCCTCGCCGTCTATGAGAAGCTGAATCGATATATCGGGGCGGGATAGGGCAACCTTTTCCACGAGAGCCGCCACGTTCATAGCCTCGGTTGAGTCCTTTTTGAGAAACTTGCGCCTTGCGGGAACGTTGAAAAAGAGATTTTCCACAACCACGGTCGTGCCGTCGGAGGTGCCGACCTCTGATATGTCAATGACCCTGCCGCCCTCCGAGGTCAGCATTGAACCAACCTCTGCTTCGGCGGTCTTGGTTATTATAGTAAGGACTGAAACCGAGGATATAGCGGCAAGCGCCTCTCCTCTGAAGCCGAGGGTTACAATGCCGTCAAGGTCCTCGCGGGTTTTGATTTTACTCGTCGCGTGGCGCTTGAGAGCAACGGGCAGGTCTTCCCTATCAATTCCCGAGCCGTTGTCGGTAACACGGATAAGAGCTACGCCGCCGCGCTTGATTTCCGCAACGATTTTCGTAGCGCCCGAATCTATTGAATTTTCTATAAGCTCCTTAAGAACCGACGAGGGGCGTTCAACAACCTCGCCCGCGGCTATAAGGTTAGCTATTTCAAAATCAAGTACGTTGATTTTTCCCATTTAAGTATCCTCGTCAGTCAAGCATTTTCTTAAGCTCAAAGAGAGTATTCATAGCCTCAATCGGAGTCATAGTGTTAATATCAATAGCGCGTATTTTTTCTGCCGCCTCGCTTTCCTTTGAGGCTGCTATACCGGCAAATAGGTCGTAGGTATCGGGGCTTTCCCTCTCCCTTTTCGGTAGTGGAGTCTGCGTGCCCCCCTCAATGGCAGAGAGAATTTCTCTTGCGCGCTTGACAACCTCTGTCGGAACGCCTGCGAGCTTTGCAACCTCGATACCGTAGGAGTCGTCCGTACCGCCGCGCACGATTTTTCTAAGGAAGGTTATCGAGTCTCCCCTCTTTTTTGCGGCAATATTGTAGTTGACGATTCCCGGGAACTCGTCCTCCATATCGGTGAGCTCGTGATAGTGGG
Source organism: Eubacteriales bacterium (assembly GCA_045657165.1). Lineage (GTDB taxonomy): Bacteria > Bacillota > Clostridia > Oscillospirales > CAG-272 > UBA1740. The sequence continues at coordinate 22,265 of JAZOSP010000090.1, read as the reverse complement.
TTGCGAAAAGAGTTTTCGCACCTATTTTCTTCGAATAGGTATACTCAACCACGGCGCGAGCGATTGACATACCGTCAAAGGTGCTCGTGCCTCTGCCAACCTCGTCGTATATTATAAGAGAACGACGGGTCGCGTTCTTCAGAATCGCGGCAACCTCGTTCATCTCAAGCATAAAGGTAGACTGACCCGAAGCGAGGTCGTCTGACGCGCCGACTCGGGTGAACACCTTGTCCACAATTCCGATTTTCGCCTCTCGCGCAGGCACGTACGAGCCTATCTGCGCCATTACGGTCATTATCGCCACCTGCCTCATATACGTCGATTTACCTGCCATATTGGGGCCCGTTATAATCATAACCTTGTTATTTTTAGTATCAAGCGTCGTGTCGTTGGGCACGAAGTACGAATCGGTGACAAATCTCTCAACAACCGGGTGTCGACCATCCTTGATTATAAGCTCGCTTGAGAGGTCAACCTCGGGGCAGGTGTAATTATTCTTCGAGGCAACCTCGGCAAAGGAGCGATAAACGTCAAGCTCCGCAATGAGCGCCGCAGTCTTTCTGATTCTGTCACTGTTAGAGCTTATAACCTCGCGCAGCCCCGAAAACAGCTCGAATTCAAGCGACACGAGCTTCTCGTCGGCACCGAAGATGGTGTTTTCCATCTCCTTTAATTCCTGCGTTATGTAGCGCTCGCAGTTAGTGAGCGTTTGCTTTCTTACATACCTGTCTGGCACGTCGTTTATAAAGGACTTTGACACCTCTATATAATAGCCGAAGACCTTGTTGTAATCGACCTTGAGGGTGCGAATACCCGTAAGCTCCTTTTCCCTCTCCTCTATCGACGCCATAATTTCCGTGCCGCCGTTTTTAATCGAGCGGTAATAATCAACGTCGGAGTTAAAGCCGTCGCGTATCATTCCGCCCTCGCGTACCGTGTAGGGCGGGTCATCAACTATTGCCGCGCCAAGCAGCTCGGTTATATCGTCAAGGGTGTCAAGCTCGCGCGTTATATTCTTCATAGCGGACGACGGAAGCTGTGACACGAGTGCCTTGATATCAGAAAGCCTTGCCGTGCTTTGGTAGATAGCACGCAAATCGCGCGCATTCGCCGTGCCGTAAACGGTTTTAGCCGTTAGCCTCTCAAGGTCGAGCATGCCCGAGAGCAGCTCGGACAGCTCGTCACTTATACGCCTATCGGCAATAATGTCGGCAACCGCGCTCTGCCTATGCGATATCATCACGGGGTCGACAAGCGGCCGTATTATAAATGAGCGAAGCAGTCTTGCGCCCATTGCCGTTTTGGTTTTGTCGAGCACCCAAAGAAGCGAGCCGCGCTTTTCCTTATTTCTCATAGACTCAGTAAGCTCAAGGTTTCTTTGCGTACCGAGGTCCATCTCAAGGTACTGTCCCTTTGAATAAACGTTCAGCTCCTTTGCAAAGGCAACGTCGGTTTTCTGAGTTTCCCTAATATAAGATAGGAGTGCACCGCACGCCATTATCATCTCGGGCTCCGAGAGCTTCCCTGCCTCATCTCCGAAAATACGGATGACAAGCTCACGCGAGCGCTCGTAGGAAAAGAGCCTCTTTGCAGAGTCGGTTATCATTGCTCCGAGTCTGTCAGCTATGAAATCCGAAAGCTCTGCCGCGTCGGTGCGAGGTATATTCATAATAACCTCTGACGGCTGATATGAGCCAAGCTCGTTTTTAAGCAGCGCTATACGGTCTTTGCCCGAAAGCAACGTAGAGAATACCTCGCCCGTTGAAATGTCGGCAAAGGCAACCCCCGCTCTGTCCTCACCGAAAAAGAGGGCAGACAGAAAGTTATTGCGTCCCTCGTTAAGTATCGACGAGTCGGTTATAGTACCCGGGGTCACGACCCTTGTAACCTCGCGTCTGACAAGCCCCGTAGCTGCCTTAGGGTCTTCAACCTGCTCGCAGATTGCAACCTTTATGCCCTTTTCTACGAGTCGCCCGACGTAAAGGTCAGCCTTGTGGAAAGGCACACCGCACATTGCCGCGCGACGCCCCTCTCCGCATTCTCTGCCCGTCAGGGTCAGCTCAAGCTCGCGAGAGGCTAAGATTGCGTCCTCAAAGAAGCACTCGTAAAAGTCACCGAGACGGTAAAGGAGTATAAAATCCTCATACTGCTCCTTGACGTCGAGATATTGGCGCATCATAGGCGTGACGGTATTAAGGTCTGAACGCTTTTCTATTACCTCTTTCTCTTTTGCCATTTTTGGCTACCTCCAAAGGTTTTTTCGTGATTATCAGTGACAGCCCGAGCAGGTCGAGCAGTCATGAGTGCACTCCGTGGGACGCTCACCCGTAATACAGAACTTAATCTCGGCATTTACCGAAGCCATAAGCTTATTCATAGCCTCCTGCGCCGCAGAAAAGGCAATGTAAAGAGGATTTTGGCTGATTTCCTTTGTAAGCTCCTCTATTCTTGCGCGCAGATTGGCAATAGCGCGCTCGTCTGCCTCGTCGGTGTTTTTTGCAAATTCCTGACCGAGAAGCAGTCTTTCAGCCTCGTATTCCTTCATTTTTTCAGAAAGTGCTGTGTCCGATTCGAATGCCGCCTTTGCCGCCTCGAGATTTTTGATTTCATCACTCTTTGCTATCTCGTTGCCGAGTGCGTTTGCAAGCTCAATAATTTTCGTCATTTTATTTTCCTTTCTCTATACCTCGTCGCCGAAAAGGTCAAACGCCGAGGCGCTTTTAATTTTAACATTCACAAACTCACCGACACGTGCTCTGTCGGTTGAAAAATGGACTACTCTGCCGCTATCTGCCCGTGCCGTACATAAGGCGCCGCCATCAGACAGCCGAACCGAATCGACGAGCGCCCTCACGGTGTGTCCAACGTAACGTGCAGTCAGCTCGCGCGATATGCCGTCCTGCAGGCTAAGCAATCTTTCCATTCGCTCGCCTGCGACCGCGCCGTCAACCCTCTCGCTCATTTTTGCGGCACGCGTGCCGACGCGCGGCGAATATATGAACGAATACACCATATCGAATTTCACCGCGGAGAGCACCCAGAGCGTTGCCATAAAATCGGCGTCCCCCTCGCTCGGGAAGCCGACGATTATATCGGTTGAAAGTGCAACGTTCGGCACGGCAAGGCGCAGCTTTTTTACGGTGTCAAGATATTTTTCCACGGTGTAGGTGCGGTTCATAAGGGAGAGAATACGGTTACTTCCCGACTGAAGCGGCAGGTGGAAATGGGGTGCTATCTTTTTATATTTACTCATAACCTCGATAAGCTCGTCCGAGGTATCCTTTGGGTGACTCGTCATAAAACGGATTATAAAATCACCCGATATTTGCGCAATATTTGCAAGAAGCTCGGCAAAGCTCATATCTGAACGGTAAGAGTTGACGTTCTGACCGAGCAGGGTTATCTCGCGCACACCTGAGTCTATAAGCTCCCGACACTCGCGGATAACGTCTGCGCTCGCGCGGCTTCTTTCCCTGCCTCGAACGTACGGAACTATGCAATAGGAGCAGAAATTGTTACAGCCGTACATAACCGAAACCCATGCACGATGACTGCCTTTACGGATCGGTCGCACGCCCTCTATTATATCGGGCGTCTCGACTGCGCGGGCAAAGCCACGCTTACGCGCGGTGAGGGCGGTGTAAATAAGCTCGGGAAGCTTATGGATTTCGCCGGGCGGGGCTGTAAAGGAAACGTAGTGAAAGTCCTTTTTAAGAGAATCCACTCTGTGGGTCTCTGCAGCCATACAGCCCACGACACCAAGGATGAAATCGGGATTTCGCTCGCGTATTTTTTTGAATCTTCCGAGCAAGGAGAGCGCCTTTGCCTCTGCATGCTCGCGAATAGCGCAGGTGTTGACTATAACGAGGTCGGCGCGCTCGGGATTTTCCTCGGGCGTGTAGCCTATACCCGCAAGCAACCCCATAATGCGCTCACTGTCAGCCTCGTTTTGCTGGCAGCCGAAGGTCACCGTTGCTGCGCGCAGACCGCGCGAGGCGACAATCGGCGCAAGGCGATCTATATAACTCTTTGCTTCGGTATTTAGTATGTCAATTATCATCAGAAAGTATTTTCTCCGCTATTTTCTCTGGAGATAGCCCGACGTAATCGTAAAGGTCGCACTCACGCTCGGGTGAGGCAAAGCTATCGTCTATTGCTGAAATATCAAAGCCTACGGCACTCAAATCTACGCCAAGTGTACGAAGCAGGTCCGCGGTAATCATAGCGGCACCGCCGTTTTTGATTCCCTCCTCGACGTAAAGCACGCGACGGGCGGATTTGAGAAGCGGAGCAATCGCCTCCGCTATGGGACGGTACGGCTTGATTTTCTCAACGAGAATTATGCCGACGTCCTCACCTCGTGCGCGCACGAGCTCTTTAGCCTTAATGCATTTCTCCACGATTTTACCGTAGGTAATGATAAGCCTCGCGGGCGGTAGAGCCTCATCAAAGCTGACAAGCACGTCAGAGCAGTGGGCGATAGAATGAAACGCCGTGCCCGAAAGGTCGCACTCGGGAGCGTTTGGATATCTGATTGCAATAGGTGCGTCAGAGCCTAAGGCACTCAAGACAGCACGGCGAAGCGAGGCGTAGGTTGCGGGAGCGTAAAGGGTCATATTCGGAATGTGCGACAGAAACGCAACGTCGAATATTCCGTGATGAGTCGCTCCGTCACCGAGGGCAAGCCCCGCCCTGTCGATAATCAGTCTTACCGGCAGGGACTGAATGGCAACGTCGTGAAGAACATTGTCGTAGCCGCGCTGTAAGAAGGTTGAGTATATCGCCGCAAAGGGCTTATAGCCGTTTGCCGCGAGCCCTGCCGAAAAGGTCAAGGCATGCTCCTCGGCAATACCGACGTCAAAATACCTGTCAGGGAATTTCTCGCCAAAGCTGTCAAGCCCTGTGCCAATTCCCATAGCAGCGGTTATAGCAACGATTTTCCCATCGCCTGCCGCGTGGGAGATGAGCTCGTCGGCAAAAACGCTGTGGAAGGTTTGTACTCCCACCGCACCGCCGAGGCTGTGATAGCCGTCGGGCGCCTTTTCGGCGGGCGGATATCCCTTGCCCTTTTTGGTATTAACGTGAACCACGACGGTTTTACCCGCACGCTTTGCCTCGTTAAGGGCACGCTCAACCTTGCGATAGTCCGAGCCGTCAATCGGTCCGATGTAGTAAAGCCCGAGCTGTTCAAAGTAGTTTGAGGTATATATGATTTTCTTTATTTTCGTTTTCACGAAGGTAAGGAAGCGCTTAAGCCCCTTGCCGATCAGGGGGATTTTCTCAAGGGCAGAGTTTGTCCCCTGCTTCCAGCGCAGGTAGCGCTCCGAAATTCTGACGCGCGCAAGGTAGGAAGCAAACGTGCCTCTGTTGTGAGAGATGGACATTCCGTTCTCATTGAGAACAATTACAAGAGGCAGGTCGGGCTTGCAATTGTTTAGTGCCTCGTGCACCATACCACCCGTATAAGCACCGTCGCCTATAACGCAGACGGTGGTGCTGTCGCTTCCACTTAGTCTGTCAGCCTCGGCAAAGCCGAGTGCCGCGGACACGGACGTCGAGCTGTGCCCTGCTCCAAAGGGGTCGTGCTCGCTCTCTCGGCGCAGCGTAAAGCCCGAAAGACCGCCCGGTCGGCGCAGCGTATCAAAGCCCTCGCGCCTACCCGTTAAGAGCTTGTGAACGTATGCCTGATGACCGACGTCAAATATGACGTGGTCACTCGGTGAATCAAACACACGATGAATTGCAAGCGTCAGCTCAACTACTCCGAGATTTGAGGCAAGGTGACCGCCCGTGCGCCCGACGTGATCTATAAGGAAGGCTCGAATTTCCTGCGCGAGCCTTGGTATGTCACGAGGGTCAAGTGCCTTAAGGTCGCTCGGTGAATTTATTTTCTCAAGGAGCTCGTAACTCATCAGACTCCCCCCTCATCGGATTTTTGTGCACGACGGTCGGCGTCGGCTATCGGCGAATGTCCGACAATTCTCACGTACGCGCGGTAAAAGGCGGAATAATCGCCGAAGCCTACGCGGTATGCAGCTCCCGAGGCGGTCTCTCCCGACTCAATAAGCTGCTTTGCATAAAGCACGCGCTTGCGGTTTACGTAGCCGTGCACCGAAATGCCGTTACGCCGCTTGAACGCACGGCAAAGGTGATATTTGCTTACGAAAAAGTGCTTTGCAAGAGCGTCAAGGCTGACGTCTCTGTCAATGTTCGTATTCAGGTAGCGTATAACTCTCTCGCCAAGGTCACCGCTTTCGCGCATGGTGTCCTCACTGACGGAAACCGATAGAAGAATAATTATCTGCGATACGAGCATACGCATATAGGTATAGCACTCGGAGTCGGGGAGTGTGCGCGCGGTATCAAAGCGCCAGAAAATGTCTGCTATGCTGCTCGTCGCCTGCGTAACGAAAAAGGAGGAATCCTCCCCATCGTGTGAGCGAAGCATTGAATCGAGAAGGCGAGCCGTTTCGGGATATAGCGAGGCATGGCGGAACTGTACGACAAATCTTTCATACTTAATACCGGGCTCGAGCACGAGAAGATGATATTGGAACGGGCGTATCACAATTACGTCTCCCTCACCCACGGAAAGCTCCCTGTCCTCTATAACGCACCTCGCTGTGCCCTCGACAACGTAAAGTATTTCATACTTATCGTGGCAGTGACTGACGTCAAGGTCTTGAGGCTCTGTGTCGGATTTATAATGAAAATGCAGCTCCTTAGAGTCTATAGGCAGCACTCGCTCTCACCTCCCTTGCCTTGCGCACTGTAAATTTCGCGCGCGCAAAAAATATTTTTACTTATATAGTATAGCACATCCAGTCAATTTTTGCAATAGAAGCCGCCACAAAAAACAAAAATTTGTACTCGTTATAGCGTGATGCTCTTAACGGAGTATCAGCTCCTTGTCCCTGCTGCCTCCCTCGCAATACTTAAATTCTAAAAAAATATAAGCCCCGCAGCAGCGGGGCTTATATTTTATACGTTAACCCATTCACCGGGAGTAGTCTTGGACTTAATGATAGCCTCGCGAACTCTCATAACCTCCATAGTTTCGGCAACGTCGAAGGAGGTCGTGCCCTCCTCATAGAAGCGGAGAATGTCGGTCATAAGGTTGCCAAAGTAGCTCGTCATATTGGGGAGATGGTCGGTCCTGCCCTCCTCGTTGCAAACAGCAGCGCTGTAAGGCATGTAAACCGAGTAGAAGATGTTGGCAATCCTGCCGTCGGTATAACGGAGCTTTATGGTGTACTGACCCTCGTAGGACTCAAGGCGTACTGCCTCGACACCCATACCGAGCGTCTTTACTATCATCTCAACAGGGTGAATGATATATTCGTCGATGTCGATACCGCCGCCCGTGACCGAGATAGCCCTTGCCTTTTTCTCATAGGGAGCAAGCTCGCTTGCAAAGCGGAGTGCGGAGGATGAGAAGAACTTCGTGCCGTACTTTTCTGCAAGGTCGAAAATCTTCTTTGCGGTTTCCACGTCGGGAGCAAAGGTTTTGTCTATGTAAGTGTTCTTGCCGTACTTGAGAGCAACCTCTGCGTAGCGCAGATGGGTCTCGGGATTTGAGGGAGCGAGTATAAGAATGTAGTCGGATTTCTCACAAAGCTCCTGTATGGTAGCACATCTCTCAACGCCAAATTTCTCACACCACTCGTCTGTATTTACGCCGTCCTTCGGGGATACGTATTCCTCTGCCCAGGCGTACGCTACCTCAAACTCCTGACCGGTTTTAGCACACACGTCACTAAACCATTTAGGGTAATTGTTAGCGTGCCATTCGCTAATGTAATAATCAATAAAACCTATCTTTTTCATTTTTTCTGCCTCCGATTATATATCAGTTTTCAAGTTTTTTGGGTTCAACAAACGCTAGCGGGTCTTTTTTGAGGAGTGCGAGCCCGCGCTCCCAAATTGCCTTTGCCGACATAAGAATAGAGTCTGCCTCAAGTATCTTACCGAAGCTTATCTCGTCACCCTGAAGCACGTCCTTCAGTCTTACGTAGCGTTGCTGATAGAGAACACCGTCAACGATAAAGTTGTGACGTCTTGCACCCTTTTTCTCAATCACATTTCCCTCTCCGTCATCAAGGGTATAGTCAATAGGATCGGGGTGGTAAAGGTATATAGGCTCGACAAGCTCCTCAACGCCGTGCATAAGAGTGGTTGCCGCGGGAGTGCAACCGAGGTCAAGTATCTTGCCGCCAAGCTTGACAAGCTTGCGCAACGGCGAGTTCTCGCCAACGGGGGTCATATCAAGCTCGTGACCCTCTATAAGCTCTTCGGCATATTTGCCGAGTGCCGCGCAGGAGTGCGTTGCGTGCATACTGCGCTTTACGCCCTCTACCTCGGTGCGGAAATACTCTGCAAGGTATCCGATGTTTGAAGGAGTTGTCTTGCGGTTGAAGTTCGGATTATCCTTGGTTACTCTCGCATAGGAGAATGCAGGAAACATGATAGTTCCCTCTTTTCCCATATACTCAATAAGCCATTCAAAGAAGGTTTTTGCACCGCCCTCGATAGATCCAAGAGAACGGAATGACGAATGAATCATAACGATGTCGCCCGGCTTGATTCCGATGGCGGCAAGGTCTGCAAAAAAGCGCTCACGCATTGACATAAGCATCACCTCTTACTGTATAAGTTATAAAGTCGACGTATCGATACGTCACCTTGTTTTAATTATATCATCGTACCGCAGGACTGTCAAGGAGTGCTCAAAACCTCTGTATTTTTGTGCTGAAAAACCTGTATTTAAGTGATTTAGGTGTTAGTTCACACTTATAAAAAACACGCCACGGCAGTGCCGTGGCGTGTTTTTGCCTTATCGGGCAAAATTGGATATAGAAGCATAGTTCACGACCGAAGCAATAGTTGCCTGTTGCTATCTCGACGTGAAACGGCACTTATCACAGAATTATGCCCATCAGAATTATTTGCTTGCCTCTTCGATCGCAACTGCAACAGCAACGGTCATACCAACCATGGGGTTGTTACCTGCTCCGATAAGACCCATCATCTCTACGTGTGCGGGAACGGAGGAAGAACCTGCGAACTGAGCGTCGCCGTGCATTCTACCCATAGTGTCGGTCATACCGTAGGAAGCGGGGCCTGCTGCCATGTTATCGGGGTGAAGAGTTCTGCCCGTACCGCCGCCCGAGGCAACCGAGAAATACTTCTTGCCGTTCTCGTTACACCACTTCTTGTAGGTGCCTGCAACGGGGTGCTGGAAGCGAGTGGGGTTGGTGGAGTTACCGGTGATGGAAACGCCAACGTTCTCAAGTCTCATAATAGCAACGCCCTCGGGCACGCTGTCAGCGCCGTAGCACTTAACCTTTGCTCTGTCGCCCTTCGAGTAAGCAGTCTCGGAGAGAACCTTAACCTCCTCGGTGTAGGGGTCGAACTCGGTCTTAACGTAGGTGAAGCCGTTGATACGAGAGATAATCATAGCGGCGTCCTTGCCAAGACCGTTGAGGATAACGCGCAGAGGATTTTTTCTTACCTTATTAGCGTTAAGAGCGATTTTGATAGCGCCCTCTGCTGCTGCGAAGGACTCGTGTCCTGCAAGGAAGCAGAAGCACTCGGTGGATTCGGAGAGAAGCATTGAGCCGAGGTTGCCGTGGCCGAGACCAACCTTACGGTTTTCAGCAACCGAGCCTGGAATGCAGAACGACTGAAGACCGATACCGATTGCGGCAGCGGCGTCGGCAGCCTTGGTGCAGCCCTTCTTAATTGCGATTGCTGCGCCTACGGTGTACGCCCACTTTGCATTCTCGAAAGCGATGGGCTGAGTTTCCTCAACTATCTTATAGGGGTCAATGCCCTTTGCGTCACAGATAGCCTTGCACTCGTCAATAGAGGAAATACCGTATTCTTTAAGAGTAGCGAGAATCTTTGCCTCGCGTCTTTCATAACCTTCAAAATGTGCCATTTTATTTCCTCCTTATTATTCCTTACGGGGATCTATGTACTTTGCGGCCTCAGCGAATCTGCCGTAAGTACCCTTAGACTTCTCGTATGCCTCGTTAGGCTCCATGCCCTTCTTGATGAAGTCGGTCATCTTGCCAAGAGATACGAACTCGTAGCCGATAACCTGGTTATCCTCGTCAAGAGCCATTCTCGTGCAGTAGCCCTCGGTCATCTCGAGGTAACGAACGCCCTTTGCCTTAGTGCCGTACATAGTACCAACCATGGAGCGCTCGCCCTTACCGAGGTCCTCCATACCTGCGCCGATAACAAGACCGCCCTCAGAGAAAGCGGACTGCGAACGGCCGTAAACTATCTGAAGGAAGAGCTCGCGCATAGCGGTGTTGATAGCATCGCAAACGAGGTCGGTGTTAAGCGCCTCAAGAAGCGTCTTGCCGGGAAGAATCTCAGCAGCCATAGCCGCGGAGTGAGTCATACCTGAGCAGCCGATGGTCACAACGAGAGCCTCCTCGATGATACCGTCCTTAACGTTAAGAGAGAGCTTGCACGCGCCCTGCTGGGGTGCACACCAGCCAACACCGTGAGTGTAAGCCGAGATGTCAGCTATATCCTTTGCCTTAACCCACTTGCCCTCCTCGGGAATGGGAGCGGGACCGTGATGAGGACCCTTGGCAACCACGCACATGTTTTCCACTTCTTTGGAATAAACAAGTTCTGCCATAATTTATTTTCTCCTTTTTATTAAATAACGATTAAACGATAGTACCTACGAGAGGGGTCTTGCTGAATACTGCATTTGCCTCGTCGGTGTCGATGTGCATTGCGGGAGCGAACTTCTCAGAAACTCTTACAACGACGTCGCCGAACACGAGCGAGCGCTCGGAGTCGGACGAAATCTTAACCGATACTATCTGCTTATCACTAACGCCCATCTCGGCTGCCGCCTCGGGGGTGAGGTGAATGTGACGCTTTGCTGCGATAACGCCCTCGGTAAGCTCAAGCTCTGCACCGTTTTCGGGATTTACGAGCTTGCACGCGCCGCTGCCTGCGATGTCACCGGACTCACGAATGGGAGCGGTAACGCCTATGGCACGCGCGTCGGTGAGAGAAATCTCAACCTGGCTTGCGGGACGGGTAGGACCGAGTATGGACGCCTTGAGAGTGCCCTTAGGACCTACTACGGTAAGCTTCTCAGCGCAAGCGTACTGACCGGGCTGGCTCAAATCCTTCTTTCTCGTAAGCTCGTAGCCCGCGCCAAAGAGCACGTCAACAGCTTCTCTTGAGAGATGAATGTGTCTTGCAGAGGTTTCAACGATAACTTCCTTCATTGGAGTATCTCCTTAAAAGTTTTATTTGCGGCATAGGATAGGAGCCGCACTAATCCGCATAACATTATATCACAAAGACTTTGAAAAATCAATGCATAAAACGAAAAGATTGTAGAAAAACTAACAAAAAAATATTTTGAGCCTTACGAAGGAAGGAATAAAAGGTAATGGAAGCAGAAAAAGGAACATGCGAGCGCGCCGACGAGGGTGGAATGATTAAGGACGGCGGCACGCTGCTTGAAAACGAGGGGGGCGCGTTCTACTGCCTTTCGATAATCGGGCAGATAGAGGGGCACTACGTGCTCGACAATTCTCAGAAAACCACCAAATACGACCACGTCATCCCTACCCTCGTCGCGCTTGAGGAAAGCGACAGGATAGACGGAATTATTATCCTTATCAACACGCTCGGCGGTGACGTTGAGGCAGGTCTTGCTATTGCAGAGGTTATCGCGAGCCTCAGGAAGCCGACCGCCTCGATAGTCCTCGGCGGCGGTCACTCGATAGGCGTGCCGCTTGCGGTGAGCGCCCGTCGCTCCTTTATCGTGCCGAGCGCAACGATGACTATACACCCCGTGAGAACGAACGGCGTGGTGCTCGGCGTGCCGCAGTCGTTTGATTATCTTGAAAAAATGCAGGACAGAATTATCAAGTTTATCGTGAGACATTCGAGCGTGAAGGAAGAAGATTTCAGACGGCTTATCAGCCGCACGGATATTCTCGTCAACGACATCGGCTCGATTCTTGACGGCTACGAGGCAACCGAATGCGGGCTTATCGACGAGGTCGGCGGAATAAAGGAGGCTCTCGCCTATCTTAAGCACGCAGTGAGCGAGGAAAAGAAAAAATAAATAGAAATTTCGACTTTTTCCGAAATTACCCATTGTAAAAGAAGAAAATCTGTGTTAAAATATTTGTAAATTCAGAAACGCTTTGTACGGTCGCCCGTGGCGACAGAATGGAGATTAAGATGGGTTTATTTGATTTTTTGTTTCGTAAAAAGAAGACCGCCTCGCCTGCGGCAGAGCCCGAGAGCGACGGTCAGGAAAAATATTTGATTGACGAAGAGCCTGCTCTTGAGGTGCCCGAGCAAATCACCGCAAAAAGCGAGCCCGGACCCGTGATAATTCCCGGCGACAAGGTAAAAATTGAGGGCACGCGCGGCCGCACCTTGAAAGAGTCGGTCAAGGCTGCCGACGGTACAGTCACACCCAAAAACAATTCGACAAACACGGTTATAAAGAAGGTAGGCGGCATTGTCGTCACCGAGGATAGCGCAGACACCGCGCCTATGAAAGCCACGGTCAATAGCTCGGGCGAGAGCCGCAAGGAAAAGCCCGTGAAGGAAGCGACAAAGGCTGCCTCAAGGACAGCTTCGAAGGCTGTCGAAAAGCCCGCAAAGGCAGCTGCAATTGCAGCTACGAAGCCTGTCGCAGAGCCCGTTGCCGAAGCCGATGACGGTGTTGTAATAGAAAGCAAGACTACGCGCTCGGGCAAGTTCGAGCTTAAAAGGGCTAAGGACGGCAGATTTTTCTTTAACCTTTACGCTTCAAACCATACGGTTATCGCCTTCTCACAGATTTATTCCTCATCGCAGAGCGCTATGACGGGAATAAAAAGCGTTATGGCTAACGCGGGAGTTGCTTCCCTTGAGGATACGACGCTCAAAAATCCCGTGCCTATGCCCTTCCCCAAGTGGGAGATATACATAGACCGCGCGAAGCAGTACCGTTTCCGCCTTTACGCAGGCAACGGCAATTGCGTGTGCCACGCAGCCCACGGCTACGCCACCAAATCCGGCTGCAAGGGCGGTATCGACAGCATTATCCGCTTCGCCGCCGAGGCAAGAATTGATAAAAAGTATCTTACAAAATAAAAATGCGCCCACGGGCGCATTTTTATTTTAGTTGTGCTCTGCGAGCCACGCCTCGGCAGTTTTTGCCGACATGCGCTTGATATCCTCGACAGGATATTTGGAATCGGCGCCGCCGTTAACGTAGAGGAAATAGTTGCCGCCCTCGGTGGTATAGAGGGTTTCCTCGTAGCCTGCGGGGTCGCCGAACTCGCCCGAGGTATACTTTTTGATAACCGAGGATTTTTCGGTATCGTATTCTTTCTTGCAAATAATCTTTTTCACTTGATTCATTCCTTTCGGTCTTTTATTCAGAGCATTCTATGTACCCTACAACTATGATAGCACAAAATCGAAGCTTTTGCAATAGGAATTTTTAGGTTATAAAGGGTCTGCCGTGCGGCAGACCCGAATTTATCATATTATACCGAGGCTACGCTCTCAAGCTCTGCCTCAACTCTTTTGCGTTCGCGCTTTGCAGCGTTGATAACGAACTGGAAGCCGAATACCACAATGAACATAAGTGTTGCAGCAATAATAAACGCATAGTTATAGCTGCCGAAGAGGTCGAAGCATATATTCATTACGATAGGACCTGCTGCATATCCTGCCGTGTTTATTGCAACTACTATACCAAGCATCTTGCTATACGAGCGCTCACCAAATAGCTCGGCTGTTATAATAGGAAGCATAACCGTTTCAAGCGGAAGTGCGATTGCCGCAAAAACAGTATACACAACCGCCATGATCTGTCCCTCAAGACTGTTGGTGAGAAGCAAAAGAAGAATCATAATGATTACACCGCTTACAGTGCATACCGAAACGGTAATTCTGAGTCCGCACCTGTCGTAAAGAAAGCCCGCCAAAAATTTAGAGCCTGCAAGAAGCAGCGAGGAGACGCTTGCTACATTCGCGACGAAGGCGGGGTCCATGCCGATGTCGCGCATATGTACCTGTGCTACACCGGTGACGCTCTGTAAAAGGAAGCCTGCGCAAAATACGCAAGCTGCCGCACCGTAGAAATAAGCGCGCTTAACCGCTACCGAAAACTCTATTCCCGACCAATCTCTTACGTGACCGCGCTTTGCGGCGGCAACGGTCTTTTCGGAATCATCCTCAATCCTTTTGGGCTTATCCCTAAAGAGGACGATTATTAAAACGAGCACTACCGCGAGAATAGCGGATATAAGAAGGTATGCGTCCTTATAAGTAGTAGCACCGCTTTCATTAAAGGTAATTGGTCTGACTATCTGGAGCGCTAACGCGCCGCCGAGTCCGTTGGAGGCAAGTATCGCGCCCATTATCGTGCCCTTGTTTTTCTTCGACCAGATATTGACTACGTAGCCGACCATCGTGGTCGTAGTCCATGCAAGACCGACGCCAAGCAGCGCGCCGGCAAGGTAAAGCACCCATACGTTTGTAGCAAAGGCATAGCAAAGCGAGGACGCGATAAGCGCACTAAAGCCGGCGATAGCAAGCTTTTTAGGTCCGAACTTAGCAATCAGCGTACCAAAAAAGAGATTTAGGACAGCAGTCGCTACGTAGCGGAGAGTATCGGTAACCGAATACTCGGTTCGACCTATTCCGAGCGTTTCCGTAATCGGGTCGATAAACTGCCCCTTTGGCGATGAGCAAAAGCCGAGAGCCGTAAACACCATAAGGAAGCTCACGCCGATAATTACCCACTTATAATCAAATCGCCTTTTTCCGTCTGATTTTTTCTCCAAAAAATGCACCCCTTTTCAATACCGAGGGCAAAAGCCCAAAAAACATGTCTGCAAAAACAAGAAACCGACAACCAGAAAACATTTTATCACGGAGTGATATTTTTTTCAATATGTAATTACCTACTCAGCAATTTTTGCAATGTGTTTTTTAAATAATGACTTCTTAGACAAGCGGCGAAAATATTTGTTTTATATATTGTAATTTTCGGAGAAATGTGATAAAATATACTGTAAAGATTTTTTTGCTTAGGCTAAAGATACATTTTTCAGAAGGAGGTAAGCTCGCATGCCTGAGAACAACGATATAATGCCCGAGGGTGAATCAAGCATAACTAAGGAAAAGCCCGAGAGCCACACCGAGCAAGCCTCGCCCGAGACGTTTGCCTCGGTTCCCGCCCCCGAGGAGCTAAGTGCGGTTATGGCAGAGCTTCGGGCGGCTGATAATGCGCCCGACATGCTCGGTATGCCAGACGAGCCAAGCGAAAGCTCCGATATCGATACCGACGAGGGCGAGGCGGAACCCGAATCAGAGTCCCAAATTGAGGGGCAAATCGACGTTTTAGAGCTTGCCCCCGCCGAAAGCGAGGATGAGCCCGAGGAATCCGACAGCGATTCCCTTGAGGAGGCGCCCGAGCAGCTGACTATGGATATAGGCGAGGGCGACAAGGAAAATCCGACGGGCGAACCGAAGCGCAAATACGACCCGAAAAATCCGAGAAAAATAGACTCGGTGTTCGAGTTTGTCGAGCTGTTCGTTTTCACCTTCCTTGCCGTTATGGTTATCAGCGCCTTCTTCTTCCGCCATTCCGAGGTCGAGGGCTCGTCGATGGAAAACACGCTTCACGACGGTGACCACCTTATAATATCCGATTTCCTTTACACCCCCGAGCGCGGCGATATTATCGTTTGCTCCGACTATTCCACTGAGCTTAAGGTGCCTATCGTGAAAAGGGTCATAGGTATTGCCGGTGACATTGTAAAAATTGATTCCGACGGAAGCGTATATCTTAACGGAGAGCTGCTCGACGAGGATTATGTATATTTTAGCTCCGTCTTCCCCGCATACAAGCCGGGCGAATGGCAGGTTGACGAGGGCGAGGTCTTCGTTATGGGCGACCACAGGAACGTGTCTTATGACTCCCGCGAAATTGGAACTGTCAGCGTTGACAGTATTCTCGGCAAGGTGCTCTTAAGATTCTACCCGTTTGACAAATTCGGTACTGTCGAGTAAAGGAAGCTTTTATGTCAAAAAATCCGATACAGTGGTTCCCGGGTCATATGGCAAAGACAAAGCGCATGATGCGCGAGTGTCTTTCAGAGGTGGATATAATCCTTGAGCTTATCGACTCGAGGATTCCCTACAGCTCGAAAAACCCGGAAATTGAAAAAATGATAGGCGACAAGCCTAAAATAACCGTGCTTACGAAATCAACTCTCGCAAGCCCCGCGGCTACAAAGGCGTGGGTCGAGCATTTTTGTGAGCGCGGCATACGCGCAGTGGTCATAGACTCGGTAACCGGGCTTGGCATTGACTCGCTTGCCTCTGCGGTGCGCGAGGTGCTTGCCGAGAAAATCGAGCGATACCGCGACAAGGGCATGACGGGGCGCAGGCTCAAGGCGATGATAGTCGGCATTCCCAACGTCGGCAAGTCCTCGCTGATAAACAGGATAGCAGGCGGCAAAAAGGCGAGAGTCGAGGACCGCCCCGGTGTAACTATGACAAAGCAGTGGGTGCCCACGAATATAGGTCTTGACTTACTTGATATGCCCGGCGTGCTCTGGCCCAAGTTTGAGGACGAGCACGTTGGCGAAAACCTCGCGATAACCGGTGCAATCCGCGATAAAATCCTCGACACCGAGGAGATTGCGATGATAATGTGCCGCCGTCTTATGGACGTCGCGCCCGAGGAGTTCTGCACCCGCTATAAGCTGAATCCCGACGAGTCAGCAGAGCTTGACGGCTACGACCTCTTCGAGCTTGTCGGCAGGCGCCGCGGCTTCCTCATCAGCGGCGGTGAGGTCAACCATTCAAGAACGGCTGACGTATTGCTCGACGAGTTCCGCGGCGGAAAAATCGGCAGAATTACACTTGAGCTGCCCTAAAGGAGAGATTATGCCAAGCTTTGAATATGAGGAAAAGCACTATGCCGAGGGCTACACCGCCATTTGCGGCTGTGACGAAGCGGGGCGAGGTCCCCTTTGCGGTCCTGTCGTGGCGGCGGCGGGAATTCTTCCCAGAGGTGAGATAATCGAGGGACTCAACGACTCAAAAAAGCTCTCGGAGAAAAAGCGCGAGGCGCTTTTTGATATAATAAAGGAAAGAGCTATTGCCTACGCCGTTGCCGAGGCAAGCCCTGCCGAGATAGACGAAATTAACATACTAAACGCTTCAATGCTCGCTATGCGGCGCGCCGTCCGGGCATTACATATTAAGGCGGATTTTGCCTTGATTGACGGCAACTGCTCACGCGGCTTTGAAATTCCTACGGAAACCGTGGTTAAGGGCGACGCGAAAAGCTATTCGATTGCCGCCGCCTCGATACTCGCAAAGGTCACGAGGGACAGGCAGTGCATAGAGCTTGACGCGGCTTACCCCGAGTACGGGATAGCAAAGCACAAGGGCTATCCAACAAAGGACCATATGGAAGCGGTCAGAAAATACGGGGTTGCCCCGATATACAGACGCAGCTTTCTTAAATTTTTAGACAATGAAAATACTTGAGCTACTTACACCTAAGCGCAAAATCGGCAATCTCGGCGAGGCGTATGCAGTGAAATACTTAAAGCGGCAGAAATACAAGATTCTCGAAAAGAACTACGTATCAGGAAATCACGAGATTGATATAATCGCAAGGCGGGGCGACGTTATCGCCTACGTAGAGGTAAAGGCGCGCACCGTGCATGAGGGGGCACGCTATGAGTCGCGACCTGCGGCAGCAGTCACCCCCACAAAGCAGCGCGCGATAATATCCGCGGCAAGCTACTACCACAAGGTACACGGCGAGGGGCTGCGGGCGCGGTTTGACGTAATAGAGGTTTACCTTGAGGACACCCCTCGCGGCAAGCGGGTACGGAAATGTAAGCACCTCGAGGGCACGTTTAATAAGGATACAGCCTACGCACATTAGCGTGGGAGAAAGGTAAAATCAATGAAATACATAAGCACAAGGGGCGGCGAAGCGGAAGGCGTTTCGTCGGCATACGCAATCAAAACAGGACTTGCTTCGGACGGCGGACTTTATATGCCTACCGAAATTCCGAAAATAGACGGGGATTTTCTCCTCGAGCTTTCGGCGCTCGACTATCCCGAGAGGGCAGCGAGAGTACTCTCGCTGTTTCTCACCGATTACACTTACGAGGAGCTTCTGACCGACGCTCGCGCGGCATATTCTGCCGAGAAATTCACCCCCTCGGCAGCGCCTATCAGCCCGCTCGGCAAGGATACCTATATGCTTGAGCTGTGGCACGGTCCGACCTCGGCGTTCAAGGATATGGCGCTTCAGATAATGCCGCGCCTTTTCGTAAGAGCGCTCGACAAATGCGGAGAAAAAAGATGTGCGCTCATACTCGTTGCTACCTCGGGAGATACCGGCAAGGCGGCTCTTGAGGGATATCGCGACGTTGACGGCACGAAAATAAAGGTGTTCTACCCTATCGACGGTGTCAGCCGCGTGCAAAAAAAGCAAATGCAGACCCAAGAGGGTAAAAACGTTTCGATAAGCGGTATCGTCGGCAACTTTGACGACGCGCAAACGGGTGTCAAGAAAATCTTCTCCGACCCCGACTTCGCACGCGAGCTTGACCGCGAGGGCGTATTCCTCTCCAGTGCAAACTCTATAAACTGGGGACGTCTTGTACCGCAGATAGTTTACTACGTTTCGGCTTACTGCGATATGTATAAGTCGGGCGCTATCAATATGGGTGAGCAAATTGACGTTTGCGTGCCTACGGGCAACTTCGGCAACATTTTCGCCGCGTATATAGCAAAGCTTATGGGCACACCTATCGCGAAGCTCGTATGCGCTTCGAACAAAAATAACGTTCTTACCGATTTTCTCACAGACGGCGAATATAACAGAAACCGCGATTTCCACACTACTATGTCGCCTTCAATGGATATTCTGATTTCCTCGAATCTCGAGAGGCTTCTTTACACCGTAGTAGGCTGCGAGAGGACTGCCGGATACATGAAGAAGCTCACGGCAGAGGGCCGCTACCGTCTTGACACCGAGGACTTTGCAAAAATCATCGAGCATTTCGTCGGTTATTATACCGACGAGGACGAGTGCTCGAGAACGGTCAAGGAAACCTACGAGACGCTGGACAGTCTTATTGATACGCACACTGCGGTTGCTGTATCAGCGGCAAGAAGATATATGAAGGACTCGGACGCAGAGCGCAAAATGCTCGTCGTTTCGACGGCGTCTCCCTACAAATTCGCGGCTGACGTTTATGCCTCGCTCACGGGAAGTCGCCCCGAGGACGACCTCAAAGCCCCCGATATGCTTGAAGCATACACCAAGGTCAAAATGCCCGCCCCTCTTGCTGCGCTTGCAAGCAAGGTGGCAGTGCATACGGGTGTTATAGACAAAATTGAAATGCCGAAATCAGTGCTTGAATTTGTAACCGAATAAAAAACCGCCTGCCCGACGGGCAGACGGCGGTATGGCAGAGTCCTCTCTGCCCATCCGAAAATCAGCAATTTTCGCGGGGCTTGAAGGTTGCACAGTTGGTGTTTGCGGAGCAGCTTGCCTCACGAGGACCAACCGAGATACAGCCTGCACAGCAGCTGTTCTGACCTGCGTGATACGCACAGTTCTTTACGTCGCAAACGATACCCTTGATATGCTTAGACATATCACAGCCAGCGTCTTTTTGACACTTTTTCTCGTCCATTTTTTCTACCTTACCTTTCTTTTTTGTGCCTTATCGGCAAGTATTATTATTAACTCTGCCGAGTTTTTTATACCTAAAACCACGAAAGGAGCTGAGTGTGGCACTTTTTGCAATATCAGACCTCCATCTCTCGACCCTAGCGGCTACCGATAAATCGATGGAAGTTTTCGGCCGAAGATGGCAGGATTATATACCGAGAATAGAGCGCGCTTGGCGCCGTCTTGTTACCCACGCTGACACCGTTGTAATCCCCGGCGATATCTCATGGGCGCTCTCGCTTTCAGAGGCGGTCTCCGACCTCAAATTTCTCGATTCCCTACCGGGTAAAAAGATACTCGGCAAGGGCAATCACGATTTCTGGTGGTCGACTATGCGCAAGCACGAGGAGCTTTTCGGAAAAGAAAAAATCGGGTCGATTTCATTTCTTTTCAACAACGCTCACGAGACCGAGGACTTCATTATTGCCGGCACGCGCGGCTGGTATAACGACGAGGATGCGACAAACGCCCCCGACAATGCGGATTTTATAAAGCTGACAAATCGCGAGGCGGGCCGCCTAACCGCGAGTCTTACCGAGGCTATGCGTCTAAAGGATGCCGCCCCCGAAAAGGAAATATTAGCATTTATGCACTTCCCGCCCTTTTGGAACGGCAAGGCTTCGGATTCACTCGTGGAAATACTTAAGCGTTATGGCGTGCGCCGCGTTTATTACGGACATATTCACGGCAACTACACAATAGCGCCCACCTTCACGTACGAGGGAGTTGAAATGAGTATAGTTTCCGCCGATTACCTTGAATTTATACCCAAAATAATTAAATAAAAGCGCATTTCAACAAAATAATTTGCTTATCTCTTGACAAAGCCGTAATTTTGTTGTAAAATGATATGGTTAATTTTGTTTATTAATTAAAATAAATATATTTCCGGAGGAAAAAAATGAGCCTTATTAAAAAGGAGCTTACCGAGAAGTCCGGCTTCGTAATGGAGTTCTCCGTAAGCAAGGAAGTTTACGACAAAGCTGAAAATGAAGCGTATAAGAAGAACGTTAAGTCCATAAACGTTCCCGGCTTTAGAAAGGGCAAGGCGCCAAAGGCTGTTATTGAAAAGTATTACGGCAAGGGCGTGTTCTTTGAGGACGCTATTAACGCCTGCATTCCCGAGGCGTTCGAGGCTGCTGTTAAGGAAGCAGAGCTTGACGTTGTCGGCGCACCTAAGTTTGACATAGTTTCTACCGACGGTGACATAGTTCTCAAGGCTGAGGGCTTCGTTAAGCCCGAGGTTACCATCGAGGGCTACAAGGATCTTGAGGTTACCAAGACCGTTGAGGAGGTTACCGACGAGGCGGTTAACGCTGAGGTTGAAAACGCGAGAAAGAGAAACGCGAGAACCGTTGAGGTTACCGACAGAGCTGCGGCTATGGACGACATTGCAAATATCGACTACGAGGGCTCGGTTGACGGTGTTCCCTTCGACGGCGGCAAGGGCGAGGGTCACGACCTTAAGCTCGGCTCGGGCTCGTTCATTCCCGGCTTTGAGGAGCAGATTGTTGGCAAGAACATCGGTGAGGAGTTCGACGTCAACGTTACCTTCCCCGAGGAGTATCACGCAAAGGAGCTTGCAGGCAAGGCTGCCGTCTTTAAGACCAAGCTTAACGCTATAAAGTTCGAGGAGCTTCCCGAGTGCGACGACGAGTTTGCAAAGGACGTTTCCGAATTTGACACTCTTGATGAATATAAAGCCGACATTAAGGCTAAAATCACTAAAAGACAGGAAGACGAGGCAGATCGCGAGTTCGAGAACGCACTTGTAGACGCTCTTATCGAAAAGCTCGTTGCTGAAATCCCCGAGCCCATGTTTGAGATCGAAACCGAGAACTATGTTCGCGACTACGATAACAGACTCAGAATGCAGGGACTTGATCTTTCCACCTACTTCAAGTACACAGGTCTTAACCTCGACGCTCTTCGCACCCAGCTTCGCCCCCAGGCAGAGAAGCAGGTAAAGGCAAGACTTGCGCTTGAAAAGATTGCATCCCTTGAATCTCTCACCGTTTCCGACGAAGAGGTAGCTGAAGAATATAAGAGAATCGCCTCTACATATAATGTACCTGAAGAACAGGTTAAGGGAATGGTTGCCGAAGAGGATATCAAGGCAGACCTTCTCGTTGCTGCCGCAATGAAGCTTGTTAAGGACAACGCAGTTGTAAAGGCAAAGAAGTCCACCGCAAAGAAGGCAGAAGCTACCGAGGGCGAAGAAAAGCCTGCAGAAGCAAAGAAGCCCGCTGCAAAGAAGACCTCTACTGCAAAATCGACAACAGCCGCAAAGAAAACAACCGCAACAAAGAAAAAGGCAGAAGCCGACGAGCAGTAATTAATATCAGCCGACAGTCTACAGTTTAAATGACTGTCGGCTAATTTAAACCTTAAATAAATTTATTTGATAGGAGAATATTATGGCACTCGTACCAATGGTCGTTGAACAAACATCTAGAGGCGAACGCTCTTACGACATTTATTCAAGACT
>JAZOSP010000089.1:0-2441 GCA_045657165.1 Eubacteriales bacterium | reverse complement strand
TGCAGTAAGCTCTTCAGCGGTCATTTCTCTGAGTTCTGATGCCTTCATTGCTTAAACCTCCTCGCTGTTTTCGAGGTCTGCTTTCCTTGCAAACTTGCACTTGATGGGAAGCTTGTTGGAAGCGAGACGCATTGCTTCTCTCGCCTGCTCCTCGGTAACGCCGTCCATCTCGAACATTACGCGTCCGGGCTTAACGACTGCTACCCAGTATTCGGGCGAGCCCTTACCGGAACCCATTCGAGTCTCGGCAGGCTTTTCGGTGATGGGCTTGTCGGGGAAGATCTTAATCCAAACCTTACCGCCACGCTTTACGTATCTGGTCATTGCGATACGGGCTGCCTCGATCTGGTTGGAGGTGATCCAAGCAGGCTCGAGTGCTACAAGACCGAAGGAACCGTTGGTGATTTTGTTACCGCGAAGGGCTTTACCTTTAAGACGGCCGCGCTGAACGCGTCTGTGCTTAACTCTCTTAGGCATTAACATTATCTCTTGCCCTCCTCGTTATTTCTTCTGAAGCCACGATTGTTATCACGGCGACCGTCTCTCGGACGGCGGTCGGAATTTCTGTCGTTTCTTCTCTGACGGCGCTCGGGGCGCTCTGCTCTGGGAGCTCCGCCCTCGGCAAGAACCTCACCCTTGTAGATCCATACCTTGATACCGATCTTACCGTAGGTGGTGTTTGCCTCATAGAATCCGTAGTCGATGTCGGCACGGAGAGTCTGAAGCGGAATAGTACCCTCGTGATAGTGCTCGGTACGAGCGATTTCCGCACCGCCAAGACGGCCGGAGCAGGAAACCTTGATACCCTTAACGCCAAGACGCATGGTTCTGCCGATGGCAAGCTTCATTGCGCGGCGGAAGGAAACTCTCTTCTCAAGCTGAGCCGCGATGGACTCTGCAACGAGCTGAGCATTGATATCGGGGTTCTTGATTTCGATTACGTTAACTACTACGGGGCGGCCGACCATTGCCTCGAGCTCTGCTCTGAGCTTCTCGATTTCAGCGCCGTGGAAGCCGATTACAATACCGGGCTTTGCGCACTGAATGAAGACTCTTACGCGAGCTGCGTCGCGCTCGATCTCGATACGCGGAACGCCTGCTGCCTGAAGCTTACCCTTAACGTACTCTCTGATTTTGTGGTCGGATACGATGGTGTCACCGAAATCCTTAGCGTTTACGAACCATCTGGAATCCCAGTTCTTTATAACGCCCACTCTAAGACCGTGGGGATTAACCTTCTGTCCCATGTCAGCCTACCTCCTTTTCCTTTACTACAAGTGTTACGTGGCTGGTTCTCTTCATGATGTGGAATGCTCTTCCCTGTGCTCTCGGCTGAATCCTCTTGAGGGTGGGACCGGGGCACACGAAGCACTCGGAAACGAAGAGATTACCGGAATCCATGTTGAAATTGTGCTCTGCATTTGCTACCGCGCTCTTAAGGAGCTTAATAAGGTGCTCGCTGGCAATCTTGTTGGTATTCTTGAGAATAGCCATTGCCGTATCTGTATCCTTGCCTCTGATGAGGTCAAGTACGATCTTAACCTTGCGCGGAGAAATTCTCACATATTTAAGATGTGCTTTTGCTTCCATTATGGAATGCCTCCTCTCGCTTTCTATTACTTACCGTTGTTCGAGGTCTTAGAACCTGCGTGTCCCTTGAAGGTACGGGTGGGAGCAAACTCACCGAGCTTGTGACCAACCATATCCTCAGTAACGTATACCGGAACGTGCTTTCTGCCGTCGTGAACCGCAATCGTGTGACCGATGAACTCGGGGAACACGGTAGAGGAGCGCGACCAGGTCTTGAGAACCTTCTTTTCATTCTTTTCATTCATTGCACACACGCGGTCGAAAAGCTTCTTCTCAACGTAGGGTGCCTTCTTTAAGCTTCTGCTCATTACTTTTCTCCTGTCAATTACTTAGCGTTTCTGCGCTTAATAATGAATTTGTTGGTTCTCGCCTTCTTGTTTCTCGTCTTATAGCCGAGAGCAGGCTTGCCCCAAGGAGTTACAGGACCGGGACGGCCTACGGGAGACTTACCTTCACCACCACCGTGAGGGTGATCACAGGGGTTCATTACAGAACCGCGTACGGTGGGACGGATGCCCTTGTGGCGGGTCTTACCTGCCTTACCGAGCTTAATGGTCTCGTGCTCGAGGTTACCAACCTGACCAATCGTTGCCTTGCACTCAAGACGAACGATACGAACTTCGCCGGAGGGAAGTCTTACCTGTGCGGTGCCGTTCTCCTTAGCCATAAGCTGTGCGAATGCGCCTGCGGAGCGAACGAGCTGCGCGCCCTTACCGGGATAAAGCTCAACGTTGTGGATGATAGTACCTACGGGTATAGAAGAGATGGGAAGAACGTTACCGGGCTTAATGTCGGCATTTGCGCCTGCGCTGACTACGTCGCCGTCGGTGAGACCTACGGGAGCGATGATG
>JAZOSP010000088.1:0-1721 GCA_045657165.1 Eubacteriales bacterium | reverse complement strand
GTTCTTTAATAACCGCAAGCGCATCGCGCTCAAGACCCTTACACTCGGCCGAGCCTATGTCATACGGGCATTTATCGCAATCAACCTTGAGCACATCGTCAACCGTACCGCTACAACATTCAAGCGCCTTCATAACTGTTTCCCTATTATTTGCTATCATTTTTATCTCCTCCCAAAGCTTTTTCTGCTTCCTCTCGGGTGAAAAACACCCACTTGCCAACTGCCGCTTTGTCGCAATAATGCTTATGCATTCCGTCTTTCGTTTCGATAAGAAACGAATATTCGCGTTTAGCCATTGAAACTACTTTAACCTTAAATTCACGCGGTTTTTTGCGATTATAGATACACCACACTGTCTGCCCCAGCGCAACGGGCGGCGCAATAACACCGTTCTCAATAAGGTGCTCGGCAATTTCTTCGACTGTCTCGTGCGACACGTCGCACTCCCAGTCTTGTAAAGTATCCTCAATCAATTCAGTTAACCTCTTCAAGATATCCCTCATTCTTTATTCCTCCGTGTAGTCTTAAATATTTCTTATATCCGTTTTTCTTGCGCTGCTCCCGACATCGAGCACACATTCTGTTAGGCGCTCGCTCGAGGAATGTAGTGCCGCACCTGACACAGTACTGCGGCAGGATGCGCAGGAAGCTCGAGCACTCGTCGCAGTTAGCCTCACCGGCAGTGCATCCGCGCAGCTTGTCCCAGTACTGACACAGATTTCTTTGCCAATTATCCTGTTCGTCGAAATGCTCACGAACTTTGTACGCAAGCAAACTTACGAGCTTACCAATTTCCTTCTTGGCCTCACCCTTCTCCTCAAGAGACATCAACAACTTCTGCGATATACGTTTAGCAGGACGATTATTACCCCACGCGCCGTCGCCGAGCATTTGGCTCACCTTGGCGAGATTTTCTGTCAAATAGACGGTGAATACTTTGCCTCGTATTGCCTTTGTTGATTTTCCAATAGCGAGACTCATATTCTCATAGCTACTTCCGGCCTTAATCATCTGACAGACCGTTTGTAGCTGTTCATCGGTCCAAAGGTTGTGATTATCAGCCTTGAGCGGCCGTTCCTTTATTCCGAGGTCATTTACGCGTCGTTGTATTGCTCCTTCAGACCTATGCAACCTACCTGCAATTTCGGGATAAGTATAGCGATACGCGCGCAAAAGTCGGATAAGCTCTTTATCCTCGGCTTCGGTCCATTTTGCGTTATGGGGTTTTACTATGCATTTGCGTTTAAAATCCTCTGTACGCTTTGCTTTCACCCAAGCAGGCTCGGCACCGAGCGCGTTTTCTTCCAAACGAGAGAAATCTATCAAGTGCTTGTTTTTCTCGGCAAATTTCCAAAACTCGTCTATATCGACCATTCTGAAAGAACAGGCTTTGACTCGCTGCATATGTATTTTCAGACCCGCCTCGGTGAACTTTTTCAACTGTCCATCGTAACCGCCAGAAAGTCCAAGCTCTTTGATAAGTACGTTGAATGATATCTTTGCAGAGTTTTCGAGGTGAGCTCCGAGACCAAGTCGCGCAACTCTAACAATAACGGCAGTTCGAGTACGACTAAGGTGTTTAGCAATATTTCCCGCATCATACGTTCCCCACTCTTCCGCAAGCTGCTCGTCTTCCTCTTTGGTCCATATTCTACCGCCACTCATTCGCCGCACTGCCCCACAAGCTCCTCGACACCAAAAGGCACGTCGCAGAACTCGTC
>JAZOSP010000087.1:0-7270 GCA_045657165.1 Eubacteriales bacterium | reverse complement strand
GCACAAGTGAAGTTAAGTTTGCCTATCACTTCGCCGTCAGGCGAAACTTCACTCACGAAGTGAACTTCACTATCAAAGATAACTTCACTTGCCCAAAGGGCAAATTTAGTTTTAGCGTGTTATCCTTAACGGAGGACACGCTAAAGTGCGCGGCATTTGCTTTCAATTAATTATACCTTAAACTTTGCGATTTTGTCGAAGAAATCGTCTGCGAACTCGGTGTGAGCAACGAGGGTTATCGGCGAGAGCAGGTCAAGCGAGAAAATGCCCATGATGGACTTTGCGTCGATGGTATATCTGCCCTGAACCAAATCAACCTCGAAATCAACGAGTATAACCTGGTTTACGAAATCTCTTACGTCCTGAACGGTTTTGAGAGTAATTTTAGTTTCCTTCATAATATAAATTCCTTTCGGTTAATTTCTACTTGTATTATAACAAAGCGGCGAGCGTTTGTCAACGGTCTTTAGGAAAATTAAGGTGAAAATTTATTTTGTTTTTCTGTTGACATTTTTCTTCATTTATGCTATCATATCATTAATGGAACACGCTCGCGGGAGCTACCGTGCACAGAGAGACGTCGTAATGCTGAAAGACGGAGACGGTGACCCGAAAGTACCGCCCATGCGCCCGTCGGGCGACAAGTGAAAAGAATGAGTTAAACGCTCGGGTGGAACCGTGCGGGACTTTAGTCCTCACCCCGAAGACAGCAGCTGTCTTTGTGGTGGGCTTTTTATTTTTTGGAGTAAACAATTTTTAGGAGATATAAAAATGGCAAGAATTAAATTTTCAAGCGGCGAGGTATTTGAATCTCCCGCAGCCGTCAGCGTATACGAGGCGGCAAGAGAGCTCTCGCTCACCTCGCGCGAGGTTATTGCGGCAAAGGTAAACGGCAAGGTTACCGAGCTTTCGACCGTCGTTGACGGCGAGGCAGAGGTAAAGCTGCTCACCTTCCGCGACGACGAGGGCAAGGAGGTGTTCAGACACACGGCGGCGCATATAATGGCGCAGGCGGTAAAGAGGCTCTACCCCAACACAAAACAGACGATAGGCCCTGCGACCGAGACGGGATATTTCCAGGATTTTGACGCCGAGATTTCCTTCACCCCCGAGATTCTTCGCGATATCGAGGCGGAGATGAAGAAAATCGTCAAAGAAAACCTCGTAATCGAGCGTTCGGTGCTCACAAAGGACGAGGCTATAAAGCTCATGACCGAGCTTGACGAGCCCTACAAGGTTGAGAGGATTACCGAGCTTGCCGATGACGCTGTGATTTCGATATACCGTCAGGGCGAGTACGTTGACCTTTGCGCAGGTCCACACCTTCACTCGACGGGCGCTGTCAAGGCTTTCAAGCTTACGCAGTGCACGGGCGCTTACTACAAGGGCGACCAGAACAACAAAATGCTCCAGCGCGTTTACGGCATAGCCTTCCCCTCAAAGGAAGAGATGAACGAGTATCTCAAAATGCAGGAGGAGGCGCTCAAACGCGACCACAACAAGATTGGCCGCGAGCTTGAGTATTTCACCACCGTTGACTCGATAGGTCAGGGACTGCCGATTATGCTCCCAAAGGGCGCGAGAACCATACAAAGACTTCAGAGATGGGTTGAGGACGAGGAGGAGAGGCGCGGCTATCTTCTTACAAAGACTCCCCTTATGGCAAAGCGCGAGCTTTACAAGATTTCGGGTCACTGGGACCACTATCTTGATGGTATGTTCGTCATGGGCGACCCCGACGATTACACGAAGGAGTGCTTCGCGCTCCGTCCTATGACCTGCCCGTTCCAATATCAGGTATTCCTTAACAAAAAGCGCTCCTATAGAGAGCTTCCCATGCGACTTGGCGAAACCTCGACGCTTTTCAGAAACGAGGATTCGGGAGAAATGCACGGTCTTATAAGAGTTCGTCAGTTCACAATTTCCGAGGGACATCTCATTCTCCGTCCCGAGCAGCTCGCTGAGGAGTTCAAGGGCTGTCTTGACCTTGCTAAATACTGTCTTGAAACGCTCGGCCTTTGGGAGGACTGCTCCTTCCGCTTCTCTCAGTGGGACCCCGCAAGAACCGACAAGTACGAGGGCACGCCCGAGCAGTGGAATGAGGCACAGACTATTATGGGAGAGCTGCTTGACACCTATCTTGGCAAAGAGAACTACGTTATCGGCATAGACGAGGCG
Organism: Eubacteriales bacterium; assembly: GCA_045657165.1. Classification (GTDB taxonomy): domain Bacteria; phylum Bacillota; class Clostridia; order Oscillospirales; family CAG-272; genus UBA1740. The sequence goes on along the minus strand of JAZOSP010000087.1, from coordinate 5,092 downwards.
GCGTTCTACGGCCCGAAGCTCGACATTCAGTGCAAGAACGTGTTCGGCAAAGAGGACACCATCGTAACCATTCAGGTCGATATGCTTCTTGCAAAGAAATTCGGCATGGAATACGTCGACCGCGACAACACCACCAAGACTCCATATATTATCCACAGAACCTCGCTTGGCTGCTACGAGAGAACGCTTGCGCTCATTCTTGAAAAGTATGCCGGCGCGCTTCCCCTTTGGCTTTCTCCCACGCAGGTTACGGTTATTCCCGTCGTTGCTGACTTTGCCGACTACGGCGCTGAGGTTGTCGCAAAGCTCAAGGAGCACGGCATTCGTGCGGAGCTTGACGACCGAAATGAGAAGCTCGGCTACCGCATACGCGAGGCACAGCTCTCGAAGGTTCCCTATATGGTAGTCGTTGGCGAGGACGAGAAGAACTCGTGCGGCGTTACCGTTCGTGCAAGAGTCGAGGGCGAGGGCGGCAAGTTCTCGCTTGACGAGTTTGTAGAGAAGCTTACACGCGAGATAGAAACGAAAAAGCACTAAAGACAAAAAACAATGCTTTGCACAAAAATGCAAAGCATTGTTTACATAGGAGTAACAAAAATGATACACGAGCTTAAAAACGATAAACTGACGGTTAAAATTTCCGAGCTTGGCGCGGAGCTGAAATCGGTGTGCTGCAGCGACTCGCACGAGTATATGTGGTCGGGCGACCCGAAATATTGGGAGGATACAGCCCCCGTGCTTTTCCCTATCTGCGGCAGACTTCTCGATAAGCGCTACACCGTAGGCACAAAAAGCTACGAGATGGACATACACGGCTTTGCGCCTAAGTGCCGCTTTACCCCCACCCGTGTCGAGAAAAACGCACTTACCCTCACTCTTTCGGCAAGCGAGGAAACGAAAAAGGAATACCCCTTTGACTTTACTCTCACCGCAGATTTCCGTCTTGACTCTGACACACTCTCGGTAGATTTTACGGTTAAAAACGACTCAGAAGCTGTTATGCCCTACATGCTTGGCTGGCACCCCGGCTTCGCACTTCCTGAGGAGGGAGGCGATATCGGCGAGTTTAGACTCGCGCTCCCCGGTGTAAGGACGCTCGGCTGGCACAGGATACAGAACGGCTGTTTTGCAAATCCCGTGGCAGAGGACTACGCGGTAAAGAACGAGGAATACGCGCTTAACGAGGAAGAAATCTACAAATACGACACTATGATTTTCGTTGGAACCGGCGGTACAACGAAGCTCTATTCAGGGCGCGAGCCCCACTCGGTCGAGCTTTCGTGGAGCGAGAATCTTCCTTACTTTTGCGTATGGAAGGAGCCCTTTTCCGAGGCGCGCTTTATCTGCCTTGAGCCGTGGTCGGGCATTCCTGCCGACGGCGTGACTCCCGAGAACTTTGATACGAGGAAGATGTCGCGTCTTCTCCCCGGTGAGCGCGCCACCTACTCCTACAAGGTAAAATTCAACTGATTTGGAGCTAAGATGAAAAAGCTTTGGAAATATCTTTCCGGCTACGTATGGGAATCGGTGCTCGGTCCGCTTTTTAAGCTTCTTGAGGCGACTCTCGAGCTTATCGTACCTCTCGTTATCGCAAGGATTGTTGACGTCGGTATAGCCGGCTCTGACCATTCGTACATCGTGAAAATGTGCCTTTTGCTCGTGCTGCTCGGTGCTGTCGGTCTTGCCTTTTCGGTGACGGCGCAGTACTTTGCCGCACGGGCGTCGGTCGGCTTCGTTACAAAGCTGCGCCGCGCGACCTTCGAGCACGTCGGCAGGCTTTCATATAGCGACGTTGACTTGATAGGCACGCCGACTCTCATAACGCGCATGACCACCGACACCTCACGCGTGCAGACGGGGCTTAATCTTGCACTCCGCCTTTTGCTCCGCTCGCCCTTCGTTGTTTTCGGCGCTATGATAATGGCGTTTATAATAGACGCAGAGTCGGGCATGACATTTGCGCTTACTATTCCCGCGCTCGCCGTAGTTATATTCGGAATCATGCTTATAACCACGCCGCTTTTCCAAAGGGTTCAGGGCGATGTTGACAAAATTCTCTCGAGAACCCGTGAAAATCTTTCGGGAGCAAGAGTCATACGCGCATTTGGTAAAGAGGATGACGAGCTTCAGACCTACCGCAGGGAAAACGAGGCTTTAACCTCGGCACAAAAGCGGGCGGGACACGTTTCGGCACTGCTTAATCCTCTCACCTACGTTATAATCAATCTTGGAATTATATTCTTGATTTACGTAGGCGCTATCCGCACCGACACAGGCGACCTTACGCAGGGTGAGGTGCTGGCGCTTTACAACTATATGTCGCAGATTCTGATAGAGCTGATAAAGCTCGCGAATCTCATAATCAGTATCACGAAGGCTCTCGCCTCGGCGGGACGGATTTCCGCAGTGCTTTCGACGGCTCCCTCGCAGGCTTACGGCAACGTAAGAGAGGGCAACAAGGGTGCTGCGGCGGTTGAGTTCTCGGGTGTTTCGCTCCGTTACAGAGGTGCGGGCGACGACTCGCTCTCGGATATCAGCTTCACAGCTTCTCGCGGTGAGGTAATAGGTATCATCGGCGGCACAGGCTCGGGCAAGAGCTCGCTTGTGAACCTGATACCGCGCTTTTACGACGCGACCGAGGGCGAGGTGCGAGTCTTTGGCGTTCCCGTTGCCGATTACGCCGAGGGCGCGCTCACGAAATCGGTAAGCGTCGTGCCGCAACGCGCGGTGCTTTTCTCTGGTACTATACGCGACAATATGCGTTGGCGCTGTCCCGAGGCAACCGACGAGGAGATTTACCGTGCACTTGATATTGCCAGAGCTCGCGACGTCGTTGACTCAAAGGGCGGGCTTTCGGCGCGTGTTGATGGCGGCGGCAAGAATTTCTCGGGCGGTCAGAGACAGAGGCTCACTATTGCAAGAGCGCTCGTCGGGAGCCCCGAAATTTTGATACTCGACGACTCATCGTCAGCGCTTGACTATGCTACCGACCTTGAGCTTCGCAAGGCGCTGCGTACTCTTACCGATACGACGGTCTTTATCGTTTCGCAGAGGACGGCGTCGGTTATGTCGGCTGACAAGATAATCGTTCTAGACGACGGGCGTGCAGCCTCCTTTGGCACACACGAGGAGCTGCTCTCCACCTCCGACGTTTACCGCGAGATATACGAGTCGCAGTTTGGGGGAGGTGACTGTTGTGAATAAGAAAAAATCCGCGCTCTCCCGTGTGCTTTCCTATATAGGAAAATACAAAATGCTCCTACCCGTGTCAATTTTTCTTGCACTTGTGTCGGTTATTTTGACGCTCGCCGTGCCTATGCTTATCGGTGCTGCAATCGACCGTATCATAGGCAAGGGCGAGGTAATCTTTGACGAGATTATTCCCCTGCTTATTACAGCAGGCGTGCTCGTAGGCATTACGGCTGTCGCGCAGTGGCTTATGAGCACGATAAACAACCGTATAGCCTTTCACGTGACGAGGGATATAAGAAACGAAGCGTTCGCTAAAATCGAGAAGCTCCCCCTCTCTTATATTGACACTCACCCGCACGGCGACCTGACAAATCGCGTTATCAATGACACCGACCGCTTCTCGGAGGGGCTTCTCCTCGGCTTTACGCAGGTCTTTACGGGCGTACTTACAATTGTCGGCACGCTCGTCGCAATGCTTATTATCCGCTGGGAAATTGCACTCGTTGTGGTGCTTCTCACACCTATTTCTATTTTCATCGCTAAATTTATCGGCGGCAGAACCTACGGTATGTTCCACGCGCGCTCGACAGACGAGGCGGCGGCAACCTCGCTTATAGACGAGGTTATAGGAAACGGAAAGCTCGTGCGTGCCTTTGGCAAGGGCGAGGATATGCTTGCGCGCTTTGACGAGGCGGGAGACAGGCTCGAAAAATCAACTCTTAAGGCAATATTCTTCTCCTCGCTCACAAACCCCACGACAAGATTCGTAAACAACATCGTCTACGCGGCGACAGCTCTCGTCGGCGCGATTTATGCTATCGGAACGCGTGACCTTACGGTCGGTGTGTTCACCGTCGGCAGTCTTACTACTCTGCTCTCCTACACCAATCAATACACGAAGCCCTTTAATGAGATTTCGGGTATTTTTGCCGAGTTTCAGGGTGCGCTTGCCTCGGCGGCACGAGTTTTTGACCTTATCGAGGAGGAGCCCGAGCCGTCAGACGAGGGCGCTGACCTTATCACCGACGTAAGCGGTGAGCTTGAGTTCTCGGACGTAGCGTTCTCATACACCAAGGAAAAGCCGCTTATCGAGGGGCTATCACTTAAGGTAAAGCCCGGCGAGCGCGTTGCTATCGTCGGTCCGACGGGCTGCGGAAAGACTACGCTTATAAATCTCCTAATGCGCTTTTACGACGTGGACTCGGGGCTTATTACGCTTGACGGCAGGGATATCTCAGAGCTGACGAGAAAGAGTCTTCGCGCCTCGTTCGGAATGGTGCTTCAGGACACGTGGCTGTCCTCGGGCACGGTGCGCGACAATATCAGATTTGGCAACCCCTCAGCTACCGACGAAGAGGTAGTGAGGGCAGCAAAGGCGGTGCATGCCCACAGCTTTATAAAAAGGCTGCCAAACGGCTACGATACCGTCGTCGGAGACGGACTCTCCGAGGGGCAGCGCCAGCTCATCTCAATAGCTCGCGTAATGCTCGTATCGCCTCCCATGCTCATACTCGACGAGGCGACCTCGTCTATTGATACGCGTACCGAAATCAAGATTCAGCACGCCTTCCACTCTCTTATGCGCGGGCGCACGAGCTTTATCGTGGCACACAGGCTTTCAACGGTGCGCGAGGCTGACAAAATCCTCGTTATGCGGGACGGAAAAATCGTTGAGACGGGGCAGCACGATGAGCTGCTCTCGCGCGGCGGATTTTACCGTACGCTATACGACAGCCAATTCGCACATTAATAAAAAAATGGGGCTGTCTCATTAAGATAGCCTAAGAAAGAAAAAGCGGATGTTCTTTACCCAAAAGGTATTGAGCATCCGCTTGCTTTGTTGTATAATTGAATTACCACAAACAACTAACAAGAAAGCGAGGTAATTATACAACAATGA